>JANOHS010000539.1:0-9113 GCA_031406655.1 Micrococcales bacterium | reverse complement strand
CCGGCGCATCCTGCGCAGCAGCGGCTCCGAGGCGTGCTGGAAGGAGATGTCGAAGTACGGCACGACGCCCGGCGTCGAGGCCATGACGTCGAGCAGGTCCATCCGGATCTCGGCCGGCTGCAGGTAGGACACGCGGACGCGCTCGATCCCGTCAACGGCTGCGAGCTCGGGCAGCATCGTCTCCAGCAGTCGCAGGTCCCCGAGGTCCTTGCCGTAGGACGTGGAGTTCTCGCTGACCAGGAAGAGCTCCTTGACGTCGCGCTCGCCCAGCCACCTGGCTTCGGCCAGGATGTCGGTGGGCCGCCTCGACACGAACGCCCCGCGGAACATCGGGATCGCGCAGAAGGCACAGCGCCGGTCACAGCCACTGGCGATCTTCAGCGGGGCCCACGGCCGACCATCCAGACGGGCGCGGATCACGCGGGGGCCGCTGGCCGGACCCTGACCCGGCAGGGCCACGGAGGAAGCAGAGGCCGGCCGAGAGGCGGGCGAGAGCGGCAGCAGGCGGCGACGGTCCGACGGCACGTGCGAGACGGGCTTGTTGCCCTCCAGGATCGACGTGAGGTGGCTGGACATGTCCGCGTAGGAGTCGAAGCCGAGCACAGCGTCGGCTTCGGGCAGCTCGGCGGCCAGCTGCTCGCCATACCGCTCGGCCAGGCAACCCACCGCCACGACCTTCTGCGTGCGTCCCTGACCCTTGAGATCGGAGGCTTCCAGGAGGGCGTCGATGGAGTCCTTCTTGGCCTGGGCCACGAATCCGCAGGTGTTGACCACGGCAACATCGGCCTGCGCGGCGTCATCGACCAGCAGCCAGCCACCCGCGGCCAGACGACCGGCGAGCTCCTCGGAGTCGACCTCGTTGCGAGCGCAGCCCAAGGTCACCAGTGCGACGCTTCGGGCCCTGCTGGGCGCCGGCACGGTCCCGCTGGTCACGCCGTTCACGTTGGTCATTGTCCCCATGGTAGGTGGGCTGCGGTTGAATGACCGCATGCCCGAACTCGCGCCAGACCCCCTCGCCCACGTCACCGAGCTGCTGCGCCGGCACCCGCTGATCGACGGACACAACGACCTCCCGTGGGTGGCGCGCCAGCAGTCGGGGTACGACTTCGAGCGGCTCGACCTCTCCGAACGCCTGACCAGCACGCACACCGACCTGCCGCGGCTGCGGGACGGCTGCGTCGGCGCGCAGTTCTGGTCGGTCTGGGTGCCCTCCACGCTGCCGGACGGGTCGGCGGTCATCCAGACCCTGGAACAGGTCGACGCCGTGCACCAGATGGTCGGCCGGTATGGCGACCGGCTGGGTTTCGCCCGCACCGCGGACGAGCTGGAGGCCGTCTTCGCGTCAGGGCGGATCGCCTCGCTCATCGGAGCCGAGGGCGGGCACTCGATCGGCTGCTCCCTGGGTGCGCTCCGGATGCTGCACGTGCTCGGCGTCCGCTACCTGACGCTGACCCACAACGACAACGTCCCCTGGGCCGACTCGGCCACCGACGAGCCGGTCCACGGCGGGCTCTCCCCGTTCGGCGTCGAGGTGGTGCGTGAGATGAACCGCATCGGCATGCTCGTCGACCTCTCCCACGTCTCCGCCGAGACCATGCACGACGCCCTGGCCATCAGCGAGGTGCCGGTGATCTTCTCGCACTCCTCCGCGCGGGCCGTCTGTGACATGCCGCGCAACGTCCCCGACGACGTGCTCGAGACCCTGCGCGACGCCGGCGGCGTCTGCATGGTGACGTTCGTGCCCGAGTTCGTCCTTCCGGCTGCCGCGCAGTGGCACCAGGAGGCTGCTGCGGCTGCGCTGGAGGCCGGCGTCAGGGCCACGGACCACCTCGCGTTCGGCACGTTCGCCGCCAGGTACCGCAAGCACCACCCGAAACCCCTGGCGACCATCGACGACGTCATCGCGCACATCGAGCACGTGCGCGACGTCGCCGGCGTCGACCATGTCGGCATCGGCGGCGACTACGACGGCACCGACGAGCTGCCGCTCGGTCTGGAGGACGTCAGCGACTATCCGCGGTTGTTCGCCGCCCTGGCCGGGCGCGGCTGGTCCGACCAGGACCTGGTCAGGCTGGCCGGCGGCAACATCCTTCGGGTCATGCGCGATGCCGAGGCGGGAGCCCGAGACCTGCAGGCGACCCGCGGACCCAGCCGCGCGACATACGAACAGCTCGACGGCACGTAGGTCTAGCCGGCCCTTGCGCTCGTTCCATGGTGGCCCTGCCACCCTTGGTCCGACCTCGGGCTCGCCGCTCAGCGGTCGCGCTGACCGTTGCGGGTGAGGGACCAGGCGTCCTCGCCGCCCTCGTCCTCTTCGTAACCCTCAGGTGCCGGCTCGTCGCGGGTCGGACCACCGAGCGGCGCCCTGGCCAACAGCGGGCCGGTGTCTCCCCCTTGGTCGGGCTGATCGGCCGGGGAGGCCTCACCGTCATAGACCGGGTCGTCGTCGGGGACCTCCTCGCCGCGCATCAGGGCAAGCGTGGTCGGCAGGTCGTCGGACTTGACCAGGACGTCACGAGCCTTGGAGCCCTCCGAGGGGCCGACGACGCCGCGGGACTCCAGCAGGTCCATCAGCCGGCCGGCCTTGGCGAAGCCGACGCGAAGCTTGCGCTGCAGCATCGAGGTGGAGCCGAACTGCGTGGTGATGATCAGCTCGGTGGCCTGCAGCAGCAGGTCGAGGTCGTTGCCGATGTCGTCCTCGACCACGTTCTTGGCCGCGGCCACGATGACGTCGTCGCGATAGGTCGGCTTGAGCTGGGTCTTGACGTGCCGGACGACTGCCTGGATCTCGGACTCGGTGACCCAGGCGCCCTGCACCCGCATCGGCTTGGAGGCACCCATCGGCAGGAACAGCGCGTCACCCTGGCCGATCAGCTTCTCGGCGCCCCCCTGGTCCAGGACGACCCGCGAGTCGGTCAGTGATGACGTCGCGAACGCCATCCGGGAGGGAACGTTGGCCTTGATCAGACCGGTGACGACATCGACCGAGGGACGCTGCGTGGCAAGCACCAGGTGTATGCCGGCCGCCCGCGCGAGCTGGGTGATCCGGACGATCGACTCCTCGACGTCTCGCGGCGCGACCATCATCAGGTCGGCGAGCTCGTCGACGATGATCAGGAGGTACGGGTAGGGGTGGATGACCCGTTCGGAGCCGGGCAGCGGCTTGATCTTGCCGGCCCTGACCGCCTTGTTGAAGTCGTCGAGGTGCTTGAACCCGAACGTCGCGAGGTCGTCGTAGCGGGTCTCCATCTCGCGGACCACCCACTGCAGCGCCTCGGCGGCCTTCTTGGGGTTGGTGATGATCGGCGTGATGAGGTGCGGGATCCCCTCGTACCCGGTCAGCTCGACGCGCTTGGGGTCCACCAGGATCATGCGGACCTCATCGGGGGTCGAGCGCATCAGGATCGAGGTGATCAGCGAGTTCACGAAGCTGGACTTGCCGGCGCCGGTGGCACCAGCCACGAGCAGGTGCGGCATCTTGGCGAGGTTGGCGATGACATAGCCACCCTCGACGTCCTTGCCCACGCCCACCACCATCGGGTGCTCGTTGCTGCGCGCGGCCTGGCTGCGCAGCACGTCGCCGAGGCTGACCTTCTCGCGGTCGGCGTTGGGGATCTCGATGCCGATCGCGGACTTGCCGGGAATGGGGCTCAGGATGCGGACGTCAGCGGAGGCAACGGCATACGCGATGTTCCTGGACAGTGCGGTGACGCGTTCGACCTTGGTGCCGGAGCCGAGCTCGATCTCGTAGCGGGTGACCGTCGGACCGCGGCTGAAGCCGGTGACCTGCGCGTCGATGTCGAACTGGTCGAGCACCTCGGTCAGGACATCGACCACGTGGTCGTTGGCGGCACTGCGCGTCTTGTGCGGGCGTCCGGCCTCGAGCAGGGCGTTGTCGGGCAGGGTGTAGGTGATGTCGCCGGCGAGCGCCAGCTGCTCGACCCGCTGCGGCATCGGGGTCGTGGGAGGCGCCTCGAGCGTGGTCCTGGCCGCGGGGCCGCCGCCCGGCTGCGGGGCGCTGCCGGCCTCGGCGGTGCCTCCGGGTGCCAGGACACCCGGCGAGGTCGGGCGCTTCTCCCCGGGCCGGAACGCCGCGGCAGCTTTGGCTTTCGCCACGATGGCGGCCTGTCGGAACGCCTCGTCACCGTCGAACGGTCCCTCCCCGAGGGGTCCCGGGCGAAGGCGCCGCCTGCCCTTCTTGTCCGGCCCGGCCGGATCGGCCGCATCGGCCGCTTCGGTAGAGGCCTGGTCGTCGCGTTGCCGGTGCAGCAGCCAGTCGCGCAGCTCGCCCAGGCGCGCCGGAATCAGGTGGACCGGTGTGGCCGTCATCACCAGGATCCCGAAGAGGCCCACCAGCACCAGCAGGGGCACGGCTCCCCAGGTCCTGACCGCGGCGACGACCGGGCTCGAGGACAGGAAACCGATGATGCCGCCGGCATCGCGCATCTTGAGCGCGCCGTCGGGCGGGCTGGGCAGGCCGACCCAGATGTGGACCAGGCCGGCTGTGGCGATCGTGATGGCCGTCGTACCGATGGTCAGGCGGTTGGTCGAGCCTTGGTCCCCCG
Source organism: Micrococcales bacterium (assembly GCA_031406655.1). Lineage (GTDB taxonomy): Bacteria > Actinomycetota > Actinomycetes > Actinomycetales > Dermatophilaceae > UBA4719. The sequence continues at coordinate 4,548 of JANOHS010000539.1, read as the reverse complement.
GCGCGCGCAACAGCCGCATCCCGAACAGCAGCAAGGCGATCGGCACGACATAGGCCACGCGCCCGACCGTCCCAGCGACCACCGCATGGATGACGTCGCCAGCCACGCCCTTGAGTCCCCACCACTCGCGGGCGGCGACGATGACGGCCAGTCCCAACAGGGCGAAGCCGATGCCGTCACGACGGTGTTCCGGCTCGAGGTCGCGGGCACTGTGCCCGATCCGCCGGACGGTCCCGCCGGCGACGTGCGCCACACCCATCCAGGTGCCACGGATCGCCCTCAACGGCCACGACAGACCACCGGACCTGCGTCGGGGCTTGGCGCGTGAACGCCGGGGTGCCGGCCTGCGGGCAGCGGCTTGGCCGTTGCGACCGGCGGCCGGGCGTGACGCATTGGCGCGGCCCGCCGACTTCGGACGCGCGGCAGGGGAAGACGTACGAATCGCCACGGTGGCAAGGTTACGGGAAAGCCACTCCGGTATCACGTGTCACACGCGCTCCAGGCGCACCAAATGGGGGTGGTGGGAGTCGAAGCCCTTCATCAGGCACCTGGCGCCGTCTCACATCGCGATAAGAACCGGCTGACGGGTGGGCGCGGGCTCAGATCGCGGCTATCTTCGTGACCAGGTCATGAGTGCCAGCGTTCAGCCCCGGCTAGCTGGTCGGCAACCCTCCTCCGCGGTGGGGTGCTCCGGGTGACGACCGGGCCGCGCCCGCAGCTGGCGGGACGGCAAGCGCGGACCATGCGGCGTACCTCCGCCGAAGGGTCCACCGGACTTTTCAGGAGCTGAGCCCTATGTCGATTGCCACCATCAGCCACCAGGCTGGCCACCCACCCCAGGTCGAGGGCCACACACCGGCCCGGGAACGCCTTCGGGTGGTGCCGGCTCCGGCCACAACGGCGTTTATCACCCCTCCAAGGACCGTCGCGGAGAACCTCGGCGTGCCCACGCTGCACCGCACGGTCGTGGACTATGCGAACTTCGACCACGCCGCCTCGACGCCCGCCCTGGAGGCGGTCAAGACGGCGGTCGACATCGCCCTGCGCACCTACTCCTCGGTTCACCGCGGGAACGGCTACGCCTCACACATCACCAGCGGGTGGTACGAGGAGGCGCGCGCCCAGGTCCATGGGTTCGTCGGAGCCCGAGAGGACGACCTTGTCGTCTTCACCCGCAACTGCACCGACTCGCTGAACCTGCTGGCGCGCAGCCTGCCCAAGAACACGACCACGTTCGTCTTCGAGTCGGAGCACCATGCGGCCCTGCTGGCGTGGAACCCGGCACGCACGGTCCGGATCCCCATCCCCGGAAGCACGCAGGACGCCCTGATCCTGCTCGAGGACGCCCTGCGCAGGTCCGCCGGGACGAGCGCCGGCCCCCGACTCGTCGTCGTCGCCGGCGCCTCCAACGTCACCGGCGAGCTGTGGCCGATCGAGTCGATCGTGAGCATTGCCAAGCGGTATGACGCGCGCGTCGCCCTGGACGCGGCCCAGCTCGCCCCCCACAAGAAGATCGACATCGAGGCACTCGGAGTCGACTACGTAGCCTTCTCGGGTCACAAGCTCTACGCCCCGTTCGGTGCCGGCGTACTGGCCGGACGTGCCGACTGGCTCAACGACGCCGCGCCGTACCTTCGTGGTGGCGGGGCGACCGTCAAGGTCACCACCAGCCAGACCGCCTGGTCCCAGGGCGCGGCCCGGCATGAGGCCGGAAGCCCGAACGTCATCGGCGCCATCGCCATCGCAGCCGCCTGCGCCGCCCTGGATGCCCACCGCGATGCGATCGAGGCCCACGAGGACGCGCTCAGCGAACGGCTGCGAGCCGGTCTGGCCGCCATCCCCGGCGTCACGACCTACTCGATCTTCGGACCCGAGAACGACCGGGTGGGCGTCGCCACGTTCACCATCGACGGCCTCGACTCCTCACTGGTGTCCGCCGTGCTCTCGGCCGAGTACGGCATCGGCGTGCGCGACGGCAAGTTCTGCGCCCACCTGCTGGTCGACGCCCTGCTCGAGGACCCACGCAGCGATGCCTCCCCCGAGACGGCCGTGCGCGCCAGCGTTGGCCTGGCCAACACCCCCGAGCACGTCCGGCGGCTGCTCGGCGCGATCAGCACCCTGGCCGCTGAAGGCCCGTCGTTCGAGTACCACCGCACCCCGCAGGGCTGGGCCGCGGTCAACGACCCGCGCGACCTGACCCTCCCCCGCCCCTGGTAGCCAAACCTAGGGACGCTGCGGTCACCACCGGGCCAAACCTAGGGACGGTGCTGTCACCATGGGACCAAACCTAGGGACGCTGCTTTCACCACGGGACCAAACCTAGGGACGGTGCCGACTTGCATTTGAGCAGTCGACCCAGGCGCGCACGTGAGAACCTTGGTGACCACTCGTCATACCCCCCCGTCCGGACACCGCACGGTATGGCGGGTGGCTGGGCTGGCAGGGTGCTATGCGTCGATCACGATCGGGATGATCATCGGCCGGCGGCGCAACCTGCCGCCGACCCAGGAACCGACCGTCCGGCGGATGATCTGCTGGAGCTGGAACGAGTCGGTGACCCCGTTGTTGGCCGCATCGGCCAGTGCCTGCTCGAGCTTGGGCAGCACCTGGTCGAAGACGTCCTGATCCTCGGCGAAGCCCCGGGTCTGGATCTCGGGCCCGGCGGCTATCTTTCCGGTCGCCACGTCGCGCACGACGATGATCGTGATGAAGCCCTCGTCGCGCAGGATCCGACGGTCCTTGAGCAGGGCCTCCGTGGTCTCGCCCACCGATGATCCGTCGACGTAGACGTAGCCGCAGGGCACCGCACCAACGATGCTCGCCACCCCGTCGACGAGGTCGACGACCACACCGTCCTCGGCCAGCACGACCCTGGCACGAGGGACGCCGGTCTTGATAGCCAGATCCGCGTTGGCCACGAGGTGGCGCCACTCGCCGTGGACCGGCATGACGTTGCGCGGCTTGACGATGTTGTAGCAGTAGAGCAGCTCGCCGGCGCTGGCGTGGCCGGAGACGTGAACCTTGGCGTTGCCCTTGTGCACCACGTCGGCACCAAGTCGCATCAGACCGTTGATGATGCGGTAGACCGCGTTCTCGTTCCCGGGGATCAGTGAGGACGCGAGCAGAACCGTATCGCCCTCGCCGACCTCGATCTTGTGGTCCCGGTTGGCCATTCGCGAAAGCGCGGCCATCGGCTCACCCTGGGAACCGGTGCAGATCAGCACGATCTTGTCGTCCGGGTAGTCGGTCAGCTTCTTCAGGGGCACCACGATGTCCGGCGGCACCCTGAGGAAGCCGAGCTCCTCGGCGATACCCATGTTCCGCAGCATCGACCGGCCGACCAGGGCGACCTTGCGGCCGTTGGCGTGTGCCGCGTCCAGGACCTGTTGGACGCGGTGGACGTGCGAGGAGAAGCAGGCGACGATGACCCGGCGACGTGCGTCCCGGAATACCGTCTCGATGGCAGGGGTGAGCTCGCGCTCGGAGGTCGTGAAGCCCGGCACCTCAGCGTTGGTCGAGTCGGTCATGAACAGGTCCACGCCCTCCTCGCCGAACCTGGCGAACGCCCGCAGATCCGTGATGCGACCGTCGAGGGGCAGCTGGTCCATCTTGAAGTCGCCGGTATGCAGGATCGTGCCGCCCGGTGTGCGGATGAAGACCGCGAGCGCATCGGGGATCGAATGGTTGACCGCGGCGAACTCACAGTCGAACGCGCCGATCTTCTCGCGCTGGCCCTCGGTGACCGTGAGGGTGTAGGGCGTGATCCGGTGCTCCACGAGCTTGGCCTCGATCATCGCCAGCGTCAGGGTCGAACCGATCAACGGGATGTCGGCCTTGAGGCGCAGGAGGTACGGCACGGCCCCGATGTGGTCCTCGTGACCATGGGTGAGCACGATCGCGTCGATGTCGTCGATGCGGTCCAAGACGTACTCGAAGTCCGGCAAGATCAGGTCGATGCCGGGGTGGTGGTCCTCGGGAAAAAGCACTCCGCAGTCGACGATCAACAACCGCCCTGCGTGCTCGAACACGGTCATGTTGCGGCCGACCTCGCCCAGGCCACCGAGCGCGATGACGCGTACGGCGTTCTTGGCCAGCGCGGGTGGGGCGGTCAGCTCGGGATGCGGATGGCTCAACTCAGTCCTGACTGCTCAAGACCCTCTCGCACTCGGGCAAGCTGGTCGGGGGTGGTTTCGACCAGGGGCAGACGCACGGCAGGCGAGGCGATGACGCCCCGATCGTGCAGCGCGGCCTTGACGGCGATCGCGCCCTGGGTGATGTGCATGATGGCGTTGACCGCGGGGATCAGCTGCCGATGGATCTCGATGGCCCGTGCGAGGTCGCCCGCGAGCACGGCGGCGATCATCTGGGCATACTGCCTGCCGGCCAGGTGACCGACGACGCTGACGATGCCGACAGCACCCTGGGTGATCGCCGCGCCAGGAGCGGCCCGCGGTCGTCGCGGAGAAGAACACGTCGGTGGGCGAGTAGTTTGGATAAAGCCGCCGGTACTCGGCGACGACCCTGTCCGCGGAAATGTCGACCCGCAAT
>JANOHS010000473.1:0-5436 GCA_031406655.1 Micrococcales bacterium | reverse complement strand
GGTCACCCGATGACGCGAATCCTGCTGGTCGAGGACGAGGAGTCGTTTTCCGACCCGTTGTCGTACATGCTGCGCAAGGAGGGCTACGTGGTGGCGGTGGCCGAGACGGGGCCGGACGCCCTGGCCGACTTCGACCAGTCGGGCGCCGACCTGGTGCTGCTCGACCTGATGCTCCCGGGACTGTCAGGCATGGACGTATGCCGTGCGCTGCGGCAGCGCTCGTCGGTGCCCGTCATCATGCTGACCGCCAAGGACAGCGAGATCGACAAGGTCGTCGGGCTCGAGATCGGGGCGGACGACTATGTCACCAAGCCCTATTCCAGTCGCGAGCTGCTCGCCCGGATCAAGGCCGTTCTGCGTCGCGGTCAGGAACCCGAGGAGCTCAGGCCGGCCACGCTCGAGTCGGGCCCGGTGCGGATGGACGTCGAGCGGCACGTCGTCACGGTCAACGGGCAGCACGTCGCACTGCCGCTCAAGGAGTTCGAGTTGCTCGAGATCCTGTTGCGCAACTCCGGCCGGGTGCTGACCCGCATGCAGCTGATCGACCGGGTGTGGGGCAGCGACTACGTCGGGGACACCAAGACGCTGGACGTCCACGTCAAGCGCCTGCGCACCAAGATCGAGCCGGACCCGACGAGCCCGCGCTTCATCGTCACCGTGCGCGGCCTGGGCTACAAGTTCGAGACTCCCTGAGCCTTCGCCCGGACGCTCATCAGTGCCGTCAAACGTGCACTACCCACCTCACGCGGTCGCCATCCGTGCTGGGACACCCGCCCCTTGAGCCCCTACTGCACGTTTGACGGCCGGGGCCCATCCTCAGGGCGTTGAGCTCGGGACAGGTGCGGGGGTGGTCTGGTCGGGCGCCGGCGTGGTCTCCACGGGTTCCGGGGTCGTCTCGACCGGCGCCGGGGTCAAGCCGGCGTAGTAGCCGGTCGGGAGCAGGACCGGGACCGACACCTCGGGCGCACCGGCCGCAGGGGTGCTGATGATGACCCTGATCATGTCGCCGGGCGCAGCGTCGATGCTCGCGATGGTGACAGGCGGCGCGCCCTCGACCCCCGACAGTCGGGCCTGCCCGCCTGCCGGGACGAAGCCGCTTGCCACATCGCCGGCTCCTGGACCGGTGGTGAAGGTGACCGTGACGGGGTCGTTGCCCTTGTTGACCATCACGCCCGACAGTGTGCCGACCCCGCCCTTCGCAGCAGCGACGACCAGGAGGTCGCGGATCTGCACCTCGCCCAGGTCGACGGACACGCCGTCTGCCGGCTGGTAGGGCACGTCGGTCTGGATCGGCGAGGCAGCCTGGCAGCCGGACAGGGCCAGAACCGCTCCGGCCAGGGCTGCGGCGGAGCGGACCGAGGGGAGGACAGGAATGCCTTTGATTCCGGCGGTCCTTGCGGTGCGGGGAGCTCGACGGTTCACGGATGGCAGCCTACCGTCGCGCAAGTGGGAAGGCACCAGCCTCGCGGAACCCGATGTGACGGGCGTTGAATGCACGTGAGCCGGCGTTCTGTCAAGAGCCCGGTTGAGGTGACAATTGGGTCCATTGTGGCTCTGACCTGCGTAAACGCGTGAACTCAGTTCTGTCATGTCGCGGCGGCGTGTTACTCTAGAGGTCGCGAAAGGGGTACACAGCACATGGCGTTCAAGGTTGGCGAGACGGTCGTGTATCCGCACCACGGTGCGGCATTGATCGAAAAGATGAAGAAGCGCACCGTCAGGGGTGAAGAAAAGATGTACCTCGTGCTCAAGGTCGCTCAAGGCGATCTGACCATCGAGGTTCCCGCCGAGAACTGCGACCTCGTGGGCGTCCGCGATGTCGTGGGTCCCGAAGGTCTCGAACGCGTCTTCGAGGTCCTGCGCGCGGCGCACACCGAGGAGCCGACCAACTGGTCGCGCCGCTACAAGGCAAACCTCGAGAAGCTCGCGTCAGGTGATGTCATCAAGGTCGCCGAGGTCGTGCGCGACCTGTGGCGTCGTGACAAGGACCGCGGCCTGTCTGCCGGCGAGAAGCGCATGCTTGCCAAGGCCCGTCAGATCCTCGTCTCCGAGCTTGCGCTTGCTGAGAAGACGAATGAGGACAAGGCCGAGGCAATTCTCGACGAGGTCCTCGCGTCCTGAACGTTCGCTGCAGCTCGAACGCGGACGAACAGTGAAAAGGCGTGATCGCCACCTCTGGCGTGCTCACGTCTTGAACGTGTCAGCCCTGTGAACGTCGCCGTGATCCTGGTCGCCGCCGGTGACGGTGTTCGACTTGGCGCCGGGACGCCCAAGGCATTCGCCCCGTTGTGCGGGGAGCCGTTGCTGGCTCACGCACTGCGGGGCGTTCTGGGCTGTGGCGAGGTCGCCCACGTCGTCGTGGTGGCTCCTGCCTCCCACCTCGAGCGTGCCCGAATGGTCGTCGGCGAGGACCCCCGCACGGATATCGTGGCCGGAGGCGCCGACCGGTCGGCCTCGGTGGCAGCGGGCCTGGCTGCGTTGAACCCCGATGACGGCATCGTCCTGGTTCATGACGCCGCCAGGTGTCTGGCACCCGCAGATCTGTTCACCCGGGTGATCCACGCCGTTCGCGCCGGTCACCCCGCCGTGGTCCCCGGCGTGCCGGTGACCGACACGATCAGGGTGGTCGACGGCCAGGGTCGCGTCCTGGCGACTCCCGAGCGCGAGTCGCTACGCGGAATACAGACTCCCCAGGGGTTCCTGCGTGAGGTGCTCGAGCATGCCCATGCTGACGGGGGTCATGCCACCGACGACGCGGGGCTCGTTGAGCGGATCGGTGGTCACGTGCTCGTGGTCGACGGCGATGTCCGGGCGCTCAAGGTCACCACCTCACCCGATCTCGCGATCGCGACGGCCCTGTTGGAGGATGAGCGGTATGACGAGTAGCCCGCCGCCGCCCACAAGTCGTGTCTCTCTCGCGAACCCGCTGCCACGGATAGGGGTCGGCGTGGACGTCCACTCGTTCGCCGACGATGACCGGGTGTTGGCCCTCGCCGGGCTGACCTGGCCGGGGGAGCGCGGCCTGGCCGGCCACTCGGATGGTGACGTCGCTGCCCATGCTGCCTGCGACGCGATCTTCTCGGCCGCCGGGCTGGGAGATCTGGGCACCCACTTCGGCACTGACCGCCCCGAGCTGACAGGGGCGTCGGGTGTCACGCTGCTTGCGCAAGCCAGGCGGATAGTGACCGACGCCGGCTTCGTCATCGGCAACATCGGCATCCAGATCATCGGTAACCGGCCGAAGCTCGATCCGCGTCGCATCGAGGCGCAGGACGCGTTGCGCGCGGCCGTGATGGCTCCGGTTTCGGTCTCGGCGACGACCACCGACGGTCTCGGGCTCACCGGTCGCGGCGAGGGCATCGCGGCAATCGCGACGGCCATCGTATTCGCCTCGCCCGCCCGGCGCTGACCCCAGATCCCACCGCCCGCCCGCCCGCCACTCGCCAGACACCCCCCTTGCTCAGTTCAGGCCGCTTCCGGCCGCCAACTCAGCGCCGAAAACCGGCCTGAGGTGAGCAAACCGGCCTGAGGTGAGCAAAGGGGGTGTCGGCTCGCCGGTAACCTTGGCGCGTGAGCATCCGCCTGTACGACACCGCCACGCAAGAGCTGCGCGACTTCGTCCCCGTCACCGAGGGCAAGGTCGGCATCTACGTCTGCGGGCTCACGACCCAGGGCGCCCCCCACATCGGGCACGTCCGGTTCGCCGTCGCGTTCGACATTCTGCGTCGCTGGCTCACCACCGGGCACGGCTACGACGTCACGCTGATTCGCAACGTCACGGACATCGACGACAAGATCTTGGCCAAGTCTGCCGAAGCCGGGACGCCGTGGTGGGCCTGGAGCTACGCCAACGAACGCGCCACCACCACCGCGCTGGACCTGCTCGGGGTCCTGCCGCCGACGTACGAGCCGCGCGCGACAGGTCACATCACCGAGATGCAAGCGATCATGCAGACACTGATCGACAAGGGTCATGCCTACGCGGCCGAGGACGGCAGTGGGGACGTCTACTTCGACGTGCGCAGCTACCCGGCATACGGGCAGCTGACCCACCAGCGCATCGACGACATGGAGGCGGCCGAGGACGCTGACCCGCGGGGCAAGCGCGACCCCCGCGACTTCGCGTTGTGGAAGGGCCGCAAGGCCGGTGAGCCGGCGACGGCGAGCTGGCCGGCGGCACACGGGCCGGGTCGTCCGGGCTGGCACCTTGAATGCTCGGCGATGGCGCGCAAGTACCTCGGCGACACCTTCGACATCCATGGCGGAGGCGTCGACCTTCGTTTCCCGCACCACGAGAACGAGCAGGCCCAGTCGCGCGCGGCGGGTCTCGGCTTCGCCAACTACTGGCTACACAACGCATGGGTGACCATCGCCGGCGCGAAGATGGGCAAGTCGCTGGGTAACGCGCTGCTGGTCACCGAGATCACCAAGGTTGCGCGTCCCCTCGCCGTGCGCTACTACCTGAGCGCGGCGCACTACCGCTCCGCCATCGAGTATCACGAGGGGTCACTTCGCGAGGCCGAGGCGGCGGTCGACCGCATTGATGGTTTCCTACGACGGGCCCTGGGTGCGCGCTACTTCGAGTATGGCGAGACCGGGGGTGAGAGTGGGGCCGGTGCTCGGCTCCCGGCGGAGTTCGTGGCGGCGATGGACGACGACCTCAATGTCTCCAACGCTCTGGCTGTCATCCACGAGACCGTGCGAGCGGGCAACACTGCGCTCGATGAGGGTAACGAGGAGGAAGCCCAGAAGCTGGGTCATCTGGTCGTGGCCATGACAGACGTCCTGGGCGTCAATCCGATTCACCCGCAATGGAGCTCAGCTTCCGGCGACAGGGCTGACGACGCGCTGGATGCGCTCGACGCGCTTGTCCGGGACCGCATCGAGGCCCGGGCTGGGGCGCGGGCGGCACGTGACTTTGCCACGGCGGACCAGATCCGCAAGCAGCTCACGGCAGCGGGAATCGCTGTCGAGGACACGAGCTCGGGTGCCCGCTGGTCGCTGACCCGCCGCACCGACGCCTGAAAGGCGACCGAACATGCCTGGTAACTCTCAGCGCCGAGGCGCCATCCGCGGATCCAAGAAGGGCCCGAGCGGCGGCAGCGGCGGACAACGGCGCAAGGGTCTCGAAGCGCGAGGCGCAACACCCAAGGCCACCGACCGCACCAAGCACCCGGCACACAAGAATGCCGTCCGCTCTGCCAAGAAGGCTGCGGCGCCCGGTGCCCGGCCCGCCCGAAGTGGTGGCGCCGGTGCCCCGCGCCGGACCAAGGGATCAAGCGAGATCGTCTACGGTCGTAACTCCGTGCTGGAGGCGCTCCGGGCGGACATCCCGGTGGCCACGATGTATGTCGCGGGCCGGCTCGAGTCGGACGACCGGGTCCGTGAGGCCCTCAAGATCGCCACCGGCCGCGGCCTCTCGATCCTGGAGACCCC
>JANOHS010000461.1:0-4426 GCA_031406655.1 Micrococcales bacterium | reverse complement strand
CGCCCCGGTGATGATGATGCGCTTCATGTCAGTTCCTTTCGTCGTTCGCGCAGAGAGCTGTCTGCGCCTGGAACCTTTCTCCTCCAACGCTGGTATGCCGCGCCATCAGACGTTGGGATTAGTACTGACGGCAGCTGGTTTCGCCGGTTTCCATCGCCGATAGCGCGGTTATCAGCGCCAGCCACGAGAGGAACCTGCATCCGGCCTCGATGGCCAACACTCGCGGGCGGGTGCCTATCGGGCGCGGCGGAACCTTTGGGATGGGCGGCCGATCGCGCCGGAGGACAGGGTGCCGGTTCCCTGCAGGTGGGGTCCCATGGCCCGGCGGAAGGTGTCCTTCTGGGGGGTCGCCCCGGCGATGGCTGCGTGGATGTCCCTGAGCTCGCGGATGGTGAACCGCGGGCCCAGGAGGCGCTCGGGGTCGGGGCGGTCGACATACCTTTGCCGTAGCTCGCGCACGGCCGCGGCCACGATGGCTCTGTGGTCGAAGGGCATCGGCCCGAGCCGTGAGACGGGGGCCAGCCGGACCTGGTCCGGGTGGGCGTGCAGCGCGTCGGCCAGGGCGGCATACGGGATGACGGCCAGGTGGGCCACCGACAGAACCCATCCGCGTTCGTCACGTGCCGGGTCGTCGAAGACAGCGAGCTGGGCCGGGTGGCCACCGGTCACGCCGGCCTTCTGGGTCAGAGAGCGGGTGACGGCGGTGGCGAGGCGCTCGCCCTGGTGCAGGAAGGTGCCCGGCAGCGCCCACTGGGGACCCCCAACCCCCTCGGGCCGGCGGACCAGAAGGACGGACAACCGGTGTGGGGGAGCACCACGGGCAGGAGTGGTCCGGGGGGCGAGGGTCAGGACGGCGGTATCCACGGCCACGGACGGCTGCGGGTAGTCGGCCAGTCTCGCTCCGGTGGCGTCGCGATATGGCCTCGTGGAGCTGGCCGGGGGTTTGGTGGAGGGCACTGTCAGAGGGTACCCCTACTGTCTGAGTTAGAGCAGAAATGATCTAACAACTGAGAGGTAGTGATGGCAGTGAACGTTCTGATGATGCCGACCCTGCACGTGGGGCAGGGCACCCACCTGGGTGGCCTGAGCGTGTTCCCGGTCTGGACCGATGCGCCGGTCGTGTCGGGTCTGGACACGGGGCGGGCGGCCCGGGTCCAGGTCGCCGAGCGTGAGGGAAGCCCGGTGGTCGGCGAGCTGGTGCTCAGGAACGAGGGGGCCAAGCCGGCCCTGCTGGTCGCCGGCGAGCTGTTCGAAGGTGGGTGGCAGCACCGTGCCCTGAACCACGACATCCTGCTGGTGGCCGGTCAGCAGCTGGTGGCAAGCGTGTCCTGCGTGGAGCACGGTCGCTGGCACGGCGCCACGGCGCAGGTGCGGCGTTCCCGTCGTGCCTCGATGATGGTCCGCTCCGCCCAGACCATCGCCAACGGCTATGACCGCCAGGACCAGGTGTGGGAGCGGGTCTCCCGCTACGACACGGCTTTCGGGGCATCGCCGACCGCGTCGTACGTGGACCACCTGGACCGTCGGATGGCTCCCTCACCGGGCGGCAGCGCTGTCGGCTCGGCCAGGGAGAGCGGGGCGGCCGAGCTGGTTGCCGGCATCAGGAAGCTCCGGGCGCTTCCGGGTCAGCGGGGCATTCTCATCGGCCTGGGCGGGCAGCCCGCGTTCGTGGAGCTGTTCGCCTCACCGACGGCGCTTCGCCGGCACCTGCCCGGTCTGCTGGAGGCCGCGGCGATCGACGCTGCGCTGATGCCGGCCGAGCCGACGCCGGGTCGCCGGGCTCGCCGGTTCGTCGGCTCCCTTGGCGGCGCACCCATGGGCGATCAGCTCGGCGCCGACTCCGGAGCGGGGCACGCACTGGCTTCCCGGTCGCCCCACCACGAGGTTCGCGGACTTAGTTGGCAGGATCAGTTGTTGCATGCCACGGTGTTCAACCCCCGCCACCACCTGATGGAGCCCGCATGACTCTTCAGCTCACCACCGCCCAGACCGACCGCGCCGCGGGCGTCCTGCTCGGCATGGCCTGCGGCGACGCCCTGGGCGCCCCGTATGAGTTCGGCCCGCCTCTGCGCCCCGACATCCCGGTCACCATGAAGGGCGGCGGGTCCTTCGGCTGGACGCCGGGGGAGTGGACCGACGACACCTCGATGGCCATCGCCATCGCCGAGGTCAGCGCGACCGGCACGGACCTGCGGACCGAGGAGGCTCGCGACCAGATCGCGGCCCGCTGGGCTGGATGGGCCGCGAGTGCCAAGGACGTCGGCGTTCAGACCAGCGGCGTGCTGTCCGCATCCGTCCGTGCGGCCCGCGCGCGTGGTGGGACCGCGCCGACCGCCGCCGACATGGCGCTGGCTGCGGTCCAGCACCATTCCCGGACCAGCCGCTCGGGTGGCAACGGGTCGCTGATGCGGACCGCGCCGATCGCCCTGGCCAACCTGGACGACCCCGACGCCCTGGTTGGCGCCGCCTACGAGATCAGCGCAATGACCCATCACGACCCCGACGCGGGCGAGGCCTGCGTGCTGTGGTGCCTCGCCATCCGGCACGCGATCCTGCACGGGACTCTCGACCTCCGTGCCGGACTGGAACGCCTTCCTGAGGTTCGCGCCGTCGTCTGGGCTGCTCGACTGGATGTCGCCGAAGGATCCGGGCCGGCCGACTTCCCGCACAACGGGTGGGTCGTCCATGCCATGCAGGGCGCCTGGTCCGCCATCACCACCACCGCGGCAGGCCACGATGCTTCGTCCTCGAAGGCGGGGCCTGCGCATTTCCGGCGTGCCCTGGAGGCCGCCGTCCGCGGGGGCTACGACACCGACACGGTCGGAGCCATCGCCGGTGCCCTGGTCGGCGGTCTGTACGGCGCGTCCGCGGTTCCTGCGCAGTGGCGCCGCCAGCTGAACGGCTGGCCCGGTCTGCGCGCCCGCGACCTGGTCCGCCTGGCCGTGTTGACCGCACGCGGCGGTCGGGCCGACTCCGCCGGCTGGCCGACCGCAGCCCGGATCGACTACTCGACCTACCCGAGCTCAAGCACGCTGGCCCGTCACCCCCACGACGACGGTGTGTGGCTCGGCGGGGTCGACGCCCTGGGCAAACTGCCCGAAGGGGTGGACGCCGTGGTGTCGCTGTGCCGGCTGGGCGACGCGCAGGTCCCGGCCCCGGGCGTGGCTCCCGGCGACCACATCGAGGTCTGGCTGGTCGACGAGTCCGACCCGGCAAAGAACCCGAACCTCGACTTCGTCCTGGCCGATGCCGCCGGGGAGGTCGCGAGGTTGCGGGCAGAGGGCAGGACGGTGCTGTTGCACTGCGTCCAGGCGCAGTCCCGGACCCCTGCCGTCGCTGCTGTGTATGGCGCGCTGGTCACCGGTAGCACCCCAGCCGAGGCCCTGGCCGACATTCTGCGGGTTCTCCCGCGGGCCAACCCGAACACTGCGTTGATGGCGGCCCTGCAGCGATTGGGCTGACTGATTTCGGTATTCGGCCTGCTTGGGCGGCTAGTGTCGAAGGTTTCCAGCGTTGTGGAGGTTCGCCGGTGAACTTCGAGACGGTTCCAGGTGACGAGTCCTCGGCATACGTCATCCACGTGCCGCACTCCTCCACGAGCATTCCCGCCGACGTCCGGATGAACCTCCTGCTCGATGACGACGCTCTGGAGCAGGAGCTTCGCCTGATGACCGATGCTCACACCGAAGAGCTGGCCAACCTTGCGGCCAAACAGGTTGCGCCGCGGCCGTGGATGTTCGTGAACCGCCTCTCGCGCCTGGTCGTGGACCCCGAGCGACTGCCCAACGAGTTCGAGGAGATGTACGAGGTTGGCATGGGTGCGGTGTACACCCGCACCTCCGGCGGGATCGCGTTGAGGGAGGTTGACGAGGGGGCCGAGAAAATGCTGCTCGGTCGCTTCCACCGGCCGTACGCGAAGGCGCTGGCGGACCTGGTCGATGAGCGGCTCTGGGCCACCGGGTACGCCGTCCTGGTCGACCTGCACTCCTACCCCCGGTCGACGTTGCCCTACGAGCTGCACAAGGATGCCAGGCGTCCCCCTGTCTGCATCGGCGTCGACGTCGACCACACACCCGCTGCACTGGTCGACAAGGTCTCGCGCGCTTGTTCCCTCATCGGTCAGGTGGTCGTGAACGAGCCCTTCGCCGGCAGCTACATACCGCTACGGCATTTCGGCCGCGACAACCGGGTGACCTCCGTGATGGTCGAGCTTCGTCGGGACACGTACCTGTGCGACGACGGCAGCCTGGACCCGGTGGGAGCCGCTCGGGTCAGTGAGGCTCTGGCGGCCCTTCTGGAAGCCTGAGGCCGGGCGCTGGGGTCTGCTCGCTCAGCTGGGCCGGATGAAGGCGTCCTCCCCGGTCAGGGCCTCGAGGTCCCGGGTCGCGCTCTCCAGCAGGTGGTCGGCCAGGTGTCGCAGGGCCCG
>JANOHS010000429.1:0-2823 GCA_031406655.1 Micrococcales bacterium | reverse complement strand
CAGGAGCAGAAGGAGCACTGGCTCCCCGACCTGGTGGCCGGCCGGGCGCTGGCAGCCTTCGGCCTGACCGAGCCAGAAGCCGGCTCCGACGCGGGCGCCACCAAGACCCGGGCGGTCATGGACGGTGACCAGTGGGTTGTCAATGGCACCAAGGCTTTCATCACCAACAGCGGCACCGACATCACGTCCGTCGTGACGGTGACCGCTCGCACCGGCGAGAACCCGGATGGCTCTGCCCAGATCAGCACGATCCTGATCCCTTCTGGCACAGCAGGATTCGTGGTCGAGCCGGCATACGAGAAGCTGGGATGGCACGCGTCCGACACCCATGGTCTGTCCTTCGACAGCTGCCGCGTGCCGGCGGCCAACCTTCTGGGAGAGCAGGGCTCAGGGTTCAAGCAGTTCCTCAAGACCCTTGACGACGGACGGATCGCGATCAGCGCGCTCGCGGTCGGACTGGCCCAGGCCTGTCTGGAGGCTTCGACCCACTACGCCAGGACACGCATCGCGTTCGGCCGGCCCATCGGGGTCAACCAGGGCGTCTCGTTCCAGGTCGCCGACCTGGCCGTCATGGTCGAGGCTGCCCGCACCCTGACCTACAAGGCCGCCTGGCTCAAGGACGAGCTCCACCAGGGGCGTCGCTCGGTCAAGGAGGTCAAGCAAGCCGCAGCGGTGGCCAAGCTCTACTCCACCGAGGCCGCCGTCTCGGCGACCCGCATCGCCACGCAGATCTTCGGTGGAAACGGCTTCATGGAGGACTACCCGGTGGCCCGCTTCTACCGGGATGCCAAGATTCTCGAGATCGGTGAGGGAACGAGCGAGGTCCAGCGCATGGTCATTGCGCGTGGTCTCGGTCTGCCCAGCGCCTGACCACGCGGTGGCCCCGGAGACCCAGATGAACCAGATGTCAGGAGATGTCGGCATGACGGACGTCCGCCCCCAGCCGCAGGCGCCTTTCGCCGGCCCTTCCGAGAACGGCGACCCCCGGGTCGCGGCTGTGCGCGAGCGGCTCACTGCCGCGCATGCCGCCTCGGCCTCGCCGCCACCGAAGGCGGCCGCCAAGCTGGCGTCCCAGCAGAAGCTGTACGTCCGCGAGCGCATCTCGTTGTTGTTCGACGACGGCTCGTTCGTGGAGGACGGGCGGTACGCGAACTCGATGTCAGCCGGCCTGCCTGCCGACGGTGTGGTCACCGGCCGGGGGACGGTGGAGGGTCGGCCGGCGATCGTGGTGGCCAACGACCCGACGGTCAAGGCCGGGTCCTGGGGCGCCCGCACCGTCGAGAAGATCATCCGCGCCACCGAGATGGCTCTGCAGGAGGAGCTGCCCATCTTCTGGTTCATCGACTCCGCAGGGGCGCGGATCACCGACCAGGTCGACCTCTTCCCCGGCCGTCGCGGGGCCGGACGGATCTTCCACAACCAGGTCGCGCTGTCGGGCAAGGTCCCGCAGATCTGCTGCCTGTTCGGACCCTCGGCCGCAGGCGGTGCGTACATCCCCGCCTTCACCGACATCGTGATCATGGTCGACGGCAACGCGTCCATGTACCTCGGCAGCCCTCGCATGGCCGAGATGGTGGTCGGGGAGATCGTCTCGCTCGAGGACATGGGCGGCGCGCGCATGCACTGCACGGTGTCCGGCTGTGGTGACCTGCTCGCGAACGACGACCGGGACGCGATCGACCTGGCCAGGCTCTACTTCTCCTACGTGCCCTCCAGCTGGCGGACGGAGGCACCGTCATACGTGCCGGAGGAGCCGTCCCGGCCGTTGACTCGCACCACGGTCCCCGAGATCGAGAGCCAGCCCTTCGACATCCACGGGTTCATCGACGGGCTCGTGGACGAGGACTCCTTCTTCGAGCTCAAGCCCCTGTATGCCGCGGAGCTGGTCACCGGGTTCGGCCGGATGGCGGGGCGGACCGTGGGCGTGGTGGCCAACAACTCTGCGGTCAAGGGCGGCGTGCTCTTCGTGGACAGCGCGGACAAGGCAGCGCGGTTCATCTGGCTGTGCGACGCCTTCTCCCTGCCCCTGATCTACCTCGCCGATGTCCCCGGCTTCATGATCGGCTCCGAGGTCGAGAGGGCAGGCATCATCCGGCACGGCGCCAAGATGATCACGGCCGTGTCGGAGGCCACGGTGCCGCAGTTCTCCGTCATCGTGCGCAAGGCCTACGGTGCGGGGCTCTACGCGATGGGTGGTCCGGGGTTCGGGCCCGACGCAACCCTGGCGCTGCCGACGGCCCGGATCGCGGTCATGGGTCCGGAGGCGGCGGTCAACGCGGTCTACGCGAACAAGATCGCCGAGATCGCGGACCCGGCGCAGCGGGAGGCGTTCGTGCAGGCGCGACGTCGCGAGTACGAGCAGGACGTCGACCTCGAGCGACTGGCCTCCGATCTCGTGCTGGACGCCATCATCGAGGCCGACGAGCTGCGGTCCGAGCTGCTGCGCCGGCTGGTCTACGCCGCTCGGCGGGACCGCACCTTCAGCGACCGCCGCAGGGGCGTGCCGCCGGTCTGAGCGCCATGTCAGCGCCATGTCGCGGAGCACGCGACCTGGCGGGGGTCCGCGTGGTCAGAGGTGGCCTCGATTCGATGCTAAAGTCGTCCACGGCCCAACAAGCCAAGCCCCTCATGACCACCCCTGATCTACGGATCTGGGTGGGTTTGACTGGGCCTTGTGGGTCGGGTAAGTTTGAACGGTTGCCCCGGTGCGTGGTCGTGAGGCTGTGTGTTGGTGTGCGTCCGATTCTTGAGAACTCAACAGCGTGCCAAAAATCGATGCCAAGTTTGGCCTCGTTCTGTGGGGTGGCTTTCGGGTTGCCTTTA
>JANOHS010000415.1:0-2252 GCA_031406655.1 Micrococcales bacterium | reverse complement strand
CCTACTGCACTCAAGCAGAGATGCAAGTCATGTGTTCTAGTATACGTCACCCGGCCGACAACCACCACGCTTATCCACAACGAAAACCATTGAAACGCAATCAGATTCAGATCAGTGACCATGGCCCCTACCGTGCCGTGTTCGGGGATCTCGGTGACACGCTGCTGTAACACGGTGCGGTGACGCAGCGCGGTGACCTAACCTGTCGCCGTGCATCGATACCCACTCGCGCTCGCCTCTGGACTGGCGCTGTGGCTGGCTTTTCCCGGACACGACCTCTGGGTGATGGCGCCGATCGGGGTGGCACTCCTGGCCTTGGCTACCCGTCGCGCCTCGCCATGGCAGGGCGCTCTGCTGGGGATGATCAGCGGACTGGCCTGCTTCCTGCCGCTGTTGTCCTGGTCGGGCATCTACGTCGGTGCGCTCCCGTGGGTCGCATTGGCGGTTCTCGAGTCCGGCTATATCGCGCTGCTCGGTCTGGCCTGCTCTATGCTCCAGCGCGGGCCGTCGCTGGCGGGGGCCGACATGGTCCGGCCCGTGGTCGTGGCGTTGGCATGGGTGTCGGAAGAAGCACTGCGGGACAGGACTCCCTTCGGCGGGTTCCCATGGGGGCGGCTGGCCTTCAGTCAGGCGGACTCGCCGCTGGCCGGTCTGGCCGCACTCGGGGGCGCCCCCGCGGTGACCTTCGGCGTGGCACTGGTGGGTGGTCTGCTTGCCGCGGGCGTTGCCCGGCTGATCCGGACGAGCCGGCAACCCGGCATACAGCCTGGCGGCATCGTGCCGCGGTCCCTTCCGGCTGCCGCGTGCCTGCTCGGAGCCGTTGTCGCGATGCTCCTGCCGGCGCTCGTCCCGAGGCCGACCGACGGACCGACCGGACGGTTCCTGGCCGTCCAGGGCAACGTGCCCCGTGCCGGGCTGGACTTCAACGCCGAGCGCCGGGCCGTGCTGGACAACCACGCGAGGGCTACCCGGCAGGCGGCAGTGGCGGTCGAGGCGAGAACCCGGACCCAGCCAGACATGGTGGTGTGGCCGGAGAACTCCTCCGATATCGACCCGCTGCGCAACCCGGACGCGGCCCAGGTGATCAGCGAGGCCGTCGACGCCATCAAGGCGCCGCTGGTCCTCGGCGCTGTCCTTGAGGAGCCAGGGTCCAACGTGTCCAACGCCAGCCTGATGTACCTGCCCGGCCGGGGCGTGACCGCGCGATACATCAAGCAGCACCCCGTGCCCTTCGCGGAGTACATCCCCTACCGCTCGTTCTTCCGCAAGCTCAGCGACAAGGTCGATCTCGTCCGCTCGGACTTCACCGCAGGCAAGGGCGCCGGCGTGTTCCGCGTGCCGGCCCACGACGGGGGCACGATCGCGGCGGGCACGATCATCTGCTTCGAGGTGGCGTACGACTCGCTCGTGCGTGACACGGTCGACCAGGGCGCGAACGTCCTGCTCGTCCAGACCAACAACGCCACGTTCGGGTTCACCGACGAGTCCGTCCAGCAGCTCGCCATCTCCCGGATCCGCGCCATCGAGCACGGCCGCTCGATCGTGCACGTGTCCACCGTCGGGGTCAGCGCGCTGATCACGCCCGACGGCACCGCCCGTCAGCGAACGGAGCTGTTCACCCCGGCCCTGCTTGCCGCCGACCTTCCATTGCGCACCGATCGCACCGTCGCGGACCGGTTGGGGGCCTGGCCCGAGTACCTCGCCGTCGGCTCTCTGACAATGATGCTGATTGTGCTCGGATCGAGGCGGCTTCGCCGGTAGGGTCGGTGGCTCGACCCCCGAAAAGGATGTCCATGACACACCCTGTGACCCGGCTGCCGATCGGCAAGGTCGTCGTGCTGATCCCGACGTACAACGAACGCGAGAACCTGCCGCTGATCGTTGCGCGGACCCGGGCCGCCGTGCCCGACGCGGAGGTCCTGGTCCTGGACGACAGCTCGCCGGACGGCACGGGAGCCGTAGCCGACCAGCTGGCCAGCGACGACCCTACGGTCCATGTCCTGCACCGCAAGGCCAAAGAGGGCCTGGGCGCGGCCTACCTCGCCGGGTTCGCCTGGGCGCTAGAGAGGGACTACGACGTGCTGGTCGAGATGGACGCCGACGGCTCCCATCAGCCGGAACAGCTGCCGTCCCTGCTTACCAGGCTCGCCCAGGCCGATGTCGTGCTCGGCTCGCGCTGGGTGCCCGGCGGCTCGGTGGTCAACTGGCCCATCCACCGCAAGGCCCTCAGTCTCGGCGGCAACGTCTACACG
>JANOHS010000406.1:0-4394 GCA_031406655.1 Micrococcales bacterium | reverse complement strand
TCCAAGCACGGCCCGGCCGGCATACGGGCACCTGTGCACGTTTGGCGGCTGCGGCTCCGCACGGGAAACTGTCACCATGACGCCACGGATCGGCTACAAGGCCTCGGCCGAGCAGTTCAGCCCTCGCGAGCTCGTCGAGTTCGCCGTCCAGGCCGAGCAGGTCGGCTTGGACAGCGTGCTGATCTCCGACCACTTCCAGCCGTGGCGGCATACCGGTGGCCATGCCCCGTTCTCCCTGGCCTGGCTGGCCGCGGTCGGCGAGCGCACCGAGCGAGTCCTGCTGGGCACCTCCGTCATGACGCCGACCTTCCGCTACAACCCGGCGGTGGTGGCGCAGGCGTTCGGCACCCTCGCCTGCCTGTACCCCGATCGCGTCATGCTCGGTATCGGCACTGGCGAGGCGTTGAACGAGGTGGCCGTCTCGGGGCTGCAGTGGCCGGAGTTCAAGGAGCGTTTTGCCCGCATGCGTGAGGCGGTCGCCCTCATGCGCGAGCTGTGGGCCGGCGAGCGGGTCACCTTCGAGGGTGACTTCTACCAGACCCACGACGCCACCGTGTATGACCGACCGGACCGGCCCGTGCCGATCTACGTCGCCGCCGGTGGTCCGGTCGTGGCCAGGTATGCCGGGCGCTCAGGGGACGGGTTCATCTGCACCTCGGGCAAGGGCACGGAGCTTTACCGGGACAAGCTCATCCCGGCAGTCGACGAGGGGATGGCCAAGGCAGGACGGGTCGAGGGGTCGATCGACAGGATGATCGAGATCAAGCTGTCCTACGACACCGACCCGCGGCTGGCGCTGGAGAACACGAGGTTCTGGGCACCCCTGTCGCTGACCGCCGAGCAGAAGCACGGCCTCTCCGACCCGAGGCAGATGGAGGCCGCAAGCGACGCGCTGTCCATCGAGGCGGTGGCCAGTCGCTGGATCGTGGCATCCGATCCCGAGACCGCGCTCGCCCAGATCAAGCCGTACGTCGACCTCGGCTTCGACCATCTGGTCTTCCACGGGCCCGGCCATGACCAGTCCCGGTTCCTCACGTCCTTCGCCACCGAGGTGGTGCCAGGACTGCGCACCCTGATGAACGAGCGCCTCGGTGCTTGAGACGGGTCCTCTGTCAGGGGTCAGCGTCGTCGAGATGTCGGGCATCGGCCCCGGCCCCTTCGCGGGGATGATGCTGGCCGACCTGGGCGCCTCGGTGATCCGGGTGGACCGGCTCTCTGGCGGAAAGCAGGGCGTGCTGACTGCTCTTTCACACGGTCGTGCCGACGTGGTCTCCCGGGGCCGGCGCTCGATCGCCATCGACCTGAAGTCGGCCGAAGGGGTCGAGCTCGTCCTCAGGCTCGTCGACTCCGCGGACGTTCTTATCGAGGGCTACCGTCCCGGGGTCATGGAGCGGCTGGGTTTGGGCCCCGAGGTCGCTCTCGCACGCAACCCGCGTCTGGTGTTCGGCCGGATGACCGGCTGGGGCCAGCACGGGCCGCTGGCCCAGACGGCCGGCCACGACATCAACTACATCTCGCTGTCGGGTGCCCTCGCAGCCATCGGGCGCCACGGCCAGACACCGGTGCCGCCACTGAACCTCGTCGGCGACTACGGAGGCGGTGGGCTGCTGCTCGCGTATGGCGTCCTCGCTGCTCTGCTGTCCGCCGCTCACACCGGAGCCGGTCAGGTGGTGGACGCCGCGATGGTGGACGGGTCTGCCCTCTTGATGGCCCAGTTCTATGGGATGAAGGCGGTGGGGCGCTGGACGGACCAGCGGGGGAGCAACCTGCTCGACACCGGAGCGCCGTTCTATGACGTCTATCCGACCTCAGATGGCGGCTACGTGTCGGTGGGTCCGCTTGAGCCCGCCTTCTTCGCAATCCTGTTGGAACGACTCGGAGTTGACGACATTGATGAGGCCGCCCAGTACGATCCCCGGTCGTGGCCTTCGCTGCGGCTGCGGCTCACGGCGGAGTTCGCCTCGCGCACCCGTGCCGCCTGCGAGGAGCTCTTCGCCGGCGTGGACGCCTGCGTCTTCCCTGTGCTGTCGATCTCCGAGGCGCCGCAGCATCCGCACAATCTCGCCCGCGGCACCTTCGTCACTCGCGACGATGTGGTCCAGCCGGCGCCTGCTCCCCGCTTCTCGGCGACCCCCGCTCAGCTCGAGCTCCCGCCACCAACAGTCGGCGAGCACACCGATTCCGTGCTGGCTGAGCTTGGCCTGCCCGCCGACGAAGTGCGCCGCCTACGCGAGACCGGCATCGTGGGCTCAGCCGAGCTCGTCGTCTGAGAGGCCAACATTGGACAACACGGTAGGCCTGTCGGAGCATGGGGCGATCCGGTTTCATCACCCGCCCGACGGCCCAAGGAGCATCCCGATGACGACTGCCCCCATTGAGTCTGGACAGATCGAGTCCAAGAGCATCGAACAGCGGCGGATCCTGGTGACGGACATCCCGGGTCCTCGCTCGAAGCTGCTCCAGGAACGCAAGCGCTCGGCCGTCTCGGCGGGTGTCGGAACGGGCCTGCCGGTCTATGTCGCACGCGCCGGCGGGGGGATCCTGGTCGACGTCGACGGCAACCAGCTGATCGACTTCGGCTCGGGGATCGCGGTCACCACCGTTGGCAACTCTGCGCCGCGAGTGGTTGCGGCGGTCAAGTCCCAGGTCGAGGACTTCACGCACACCTGCTTCATGGTCACGCCGTACGAGGAGTACGTCGAGGTCGCCGAGCGCCTCAACCACCTGACCCCCGGCGACGGCGAGAAGCGCTCCGCGTTGTTCAACTCGGGCGCCGAGGCGGTGGAGAACGCGGTCAAGGTCGCGCGCACCTTCACCGGCCGGCCGGCCGTGGTGGCGTTCGAGCACGCTTATCACGGCCGCACCAACCTCACCATGGCCCTGACCGCCAAGAACATGCCCTACAAGCAGGGTTTCGGGCCGTTCGCGGGGGAGGTGTACCGGGTGCCGATGGCCTACCCCTTCCGCTGGCCGACCGGCGTGGACCGCTGCGCCGATGAGGCCTTCGAGGCGTTCGTCTCCGCCGTGCACACGCAGGTCGGCGAGCAGAACACCGCGGCCGTGATCATCGAGCCGATCCAGGGTGAGGGTGGCTTCATCGTGCCGCCAGCCGGCTACCTGAGACGGATCGCGGACTGGTGCTCGCAGCACGGCATCCTGTTCATCGCCGACGAGATCCAGACCGGGTTCTGCCGCACCGGCGACTGGTTCGCCTGCGAGCACGAGGACGTCGTGCCCGACTTGATCACGACCGCCAAGGGGATTGCCGGCGGTCTCCCGCTGGCCGCGGTGACCGGCCGTGCCGATGCGATGGACTCGGTCCACGGTGGCGGTCTGGGGGGGACGTATGGCGGGAACCCCGTCGCGTGCGCCGCCGCCCTTGGTGCCATCGAGACGATGCAGGCGCAGGATCTGTGCGGCCGCGCCCGGGAGGTCGAAGCGCTGTTCATGCCCCGCCTGCTGGAGCTGGCCGAGAAGTTCGACGTCATCGGCGACATCCGTGGCCGCGGTGCGATGCTGGCGATGGAGCTCGTGTCGGGCAGTGGCGACAAGACTCCGAATCCGGCACTGACGAGTTCGGTGAATGCCTACTGCCACAGCCAGGGTCTGGTCACCCTGACGGCCGGTACGTTTGGCAACGTGATGCGCTTCCTGCCGCCGCTCTCGGCCGGCGACGACCTGCTGCACGAGGGGCTCGACATCGTGGAGCAGGCCTTCGTGGCCAGCGTTTGACCCTCGTGCCGCCCACATCCGCTCCCACACCCACACCCACCCCCACACGACCTGAATCATCCGCATCGCGCACCGATTTGCCAACCGAAAGGCCCGATACCCGTGGCGTTGACCGATTCTGAGAAGTCCCTGCTCGCGAGCGTCCCCACCGGCCTGTTCATTGGCGGCAAGTGGCGGGCCGGCAGCGACGGGCGGACGATCGACGTGGAGGACCCCTCGACCGGGGAGATCCTGGCCTCGGTGGCGGACGCGACCGTCGCCGACGGTGTGGCTGCCTTGGACGCAGCCGTTGCAGCACAAGGGGACTGGGCTGCCACGCCGCCTCGTGATCGCGGCGAGATCCTGCGCAGGGCGTTCATGCAGATCACGGCGCGCGCCGAGGAGTTCGCGCTGCTGATGACCCTGGAGATGGGAAAGCCGCTGGCCGAGGCGCGCGGTGAGGTGACCTACGGCGCGGAGTTCTTCCGTTGGTTCTCCGAGGAGGCGGTCCGCATCAGCGGGCGCTGGTCGACGGCCCCGAACGGCGCGACCCGGTTGATGACGATGAAGGCGCCGGTGGGTCCCACGCTGATGATCACGCCGTGGAACTTCCCGCTGGCCATGGGCACCCGCAAGATCGGCCCCGCGCTGGCGGCCGGCTGCACGATGGTGGTCAAGCCGGC
>JANOHS010000397.1:0-9391 GCA_031406655.1 Micrococcales bacterium | reverse complement strand
GTGCCGTCCGTGGAGTCGAGGTGATCGACCGGATCGTCGCCGGCCAGGAGACCGCAGCCAACGTCGTGCTGTTGCAGGACCTGTGCGAGGTGATGGCGGAGGGCTCGCTTTGCGCGATGGGTGGGCTCACCCCGATGCCCGTGCGAAGTGTGCTTCAGCACTTCCCCGAAGATCTGGACCGATCGGTAGGTGCCCGGCCATGACTGCCCTGACCGAACCCGACTACGGCACGCCCGCCCGCCCCGCTCAGGGGGATGCGGAGCTGGTGACCGTCCAGGTTGACGGTGTGGCGGTGACGGTCCCCGCGGGAACGTCCGTCATGCGCGCGGCCGCGCTGGCCGGCGTCGACATCCCCAGGCTGTGTGCCACCGACTCGCTCGAGCCGTTCGGCTCGTGCCGGCTCTGTCTGGTCGAGGTTGAGGGCCGCAAGGGAACCCCCGCGTCGTGCACCACCCCGTGCGGCCCGGACCTGGTCGTCGCGACCCACTCCCCACGCCTCGCGCGGCTGCGTCGCGGGGTGACCGAGCTCTACCTGTCCGACCACCCGGGTGACTGCCTGGCCGGCGACACCCATGGCGACGAGTGCGAGCTGAAGGCCATGGCTTCGGCCCTGGGTCTCAGCGAGGTCCGCTACGGCGTCGAGGGCAGGAACCATCTGGACGCGGTCAAGGACGAGAGCAACCCCTACTTCACGTTCGACACAGCCGAATGCATCGCCTGCTCGCGTTGTGTCCGCGCCTGTGACGAGGTGCAGGGCACCTTCGCGCTGACCATCGCGGGGCGTGGTTTCGACTCGAAGGTGTCGGCGTCAGCGGGTGAGACGTTCATGGCATCCGAGTGCGTGTCGTGCGGTGCCTGCGTCCAGGCCTGTCCGACCACGGCGCTGCAGGAGAAGACGGTCATCACGCTGGGGCCGCCTCAGCGCACGGTGCTGACCACCTGCGCCTACTGCGGTGTCGGCTGTTCGTTCAGGGCCGAGCTGCGTGGCGACGAGGTAGTCCGGATGGTGCCGCAGAAGGATGGCGGGGCCAACGAGGGTCACTCGTGCGTGAAGGGCCGGTTCGCCTGGGGCTACGCCTCGCACCGGGACCGCCAGCTGTCCCCGATGGTGCGCGAGTCGATCACCGACCCGTGGCGCACTGTCTCCTGGGACGAGGCGATCAGCTACTCGGCCTCGCGGCTCAGCGCGATCCAGGCCGAGCACGGCGTCGGGGCGATCGGCGGGATCACATCCTCACGCTGCACGAACGAAGAGGTCTTCGTGGTGCAGAAGATGATCCGGGCCTCGTTCGGCAACAACAATGTCGACACCTGCGCCCGGGTGTGCCACTCCCCTACCGGCTACGGGCTGAAGCAGACCTTCGGCACGTCGGCCGGCACGCAGGACTTCAAGTCGGTCGACCGGGCCGACCTGATCCTGCTGATCGGGGCCAACCCCACCGACGGGCACCCGGTGTTCGCCTCCCGGATGAAGCAGCGGCTGCGCAAGGGTGCCGCCCTCGTGGTCATCGACCCGCGTCGGATCGACCTGGTGCGCAGTCCGCACGTCGAGGCGGCATACCACCTCCAGCTGCAGCCGGGCACGAACGTTGCCATCGTCAACGCCTTCGGGCACGTGGTGGTCACCGAGGGGCTGGTCGACCGGGCCTTCGTCGCGCAGCGGTGCGAGGCGGACTCGTTCGCCCAGTGGGAGGAGTTCATCGCCCGCCCGGAGAACAGCCCCGAGGCGACCGAGGCGATCACCGGCGTGCCCGCCGAGCAGGTGCGTGCCGCGGCACGGCTCTACGCCACAGCACCCAACGCCGCGATCTACTACGGCCTCGGGGTGACCGAGCACAGCCAAGGATCGACCATGGTCATGGGCATGGCGAACCTGGCGATGGCCACCGGCAACATCGGCCGGGAGGGCGTAGGCGTCAGCCCGCTGCGTGGCCAGAACAACGTGCAGGGCTCCTGCGACATGGGTTCCTTCCCGAACGAGCTGCCGGGATACAGGTTCGTGGGCGACGACACGGTGCGCCGGGTCTTCGAGGACCTATGGCAGCGCACCCTCGACCCTGAGCCCGGTCTGCGGATTCCGAACATGCTCGATGCCGCCATCGCCGGCACCTACCGCGGCATGTTCATCCAGGGCGAGGACATTGCGCAGTCCGACCCGAACGTCAAGCACGTCAAGGCCGCGCTGGGGTCTTTGGACCTGCTCATCGTCCAGGACCTGTTCCTCAACGAGACCGCTGCGTTCGCCCACGTGTTCCTGCCCGGGACGTCGTTCCTGGAGAAGGACGGGACGTTCACCAACGCCGAGCGGCGGATCAACCGGGTCCGCCCGGTGATGGCGCCCCGGTGCGGCAGACAGGAGTGGCAGGTGGCCTGCGAGCTGGCCACAGCCATGGGCTATCCGATGCACTACGACGACGGCAGCCAGATCATGGACGAGATCGCCGCCACGACTCCCACCTTCGCCGGGGTCTCCTTCGCCAAGCTGGACGAGGTCGGCAGCCTGCAGTGGCCGTGCAACGACTCGGCGCCGGACGGCACGCCGACGATGCACGTGGACGGGTTCGTGCGCGGCAAGGGACATTTCGTGGACACCCCCTTCGTGGCGACAGATGAGCGCACCAGCCGCAAGTTCCCGTTGATCCTGACCACCGGGCGCATCCTCAGCCAGTACAACGTGGGCGCGCAGACCCGACGAACGGCAAACGTGGAGTGGCACGGCGAGGACGTCCTCGAGATCCACCCGCACGACGCCGAGGAGCGCGGAGTCGTCGACGGGGCCGCTGTGGCGATCATCAGCCGGGTGGGCCAAACGGTGCTTCGGGCCCGGGTCGCCGACCGGATGCCTCAGGGCGTGGTCTACACGACCTTCCACTACCCCAGCAGTGGCGCCAACATCGTCACGACCGAGTACTCGGACTGGGCGACCAACTGCCCCGAGTACAAGGTCACGGCGGTCCAGATCGCCCCGACGTCCCAGCTGCCGGTTGGCGAGCAGGCGCCCAAGGACCTCGGCCTGGTGCAGCGGTGAGCAACCCGGCAGCCCTGGTGCGCATGGTGAACCAGATCGCGGCCAACGTGGCCCATCGCCCGCATGACCAGGCGGTTGCCGCGATCGTCGCTCACCTGCTGTCCAGCTGGGCGCCGTCCATGCGCGCGGACCTGGTCGCCTACCTGAACGGCGGCGGGCTCGACCTGACGCCGCTGGCAGCCTCGGCCGCCCGGGGGCTGCTGCCCACCGACGCCAAGCACTGACCCGGTCCTCGGCGGCCTGCCGTTTTCAGGGTCAGGCCAGGCCGAGGCCCCGTGCTTCCTCCCAGAGCTCCTCGCGAACTCTGGGGTGAGCCGCCTGCTCGATCAGGTGACGCGCCTGCGTCTTCTCGTCATAGCCCCACAACCTGGCCACACCCTGCTCGGTCACGATGGCGGTCTGCTGGAACGAGGTCACCGGCTCATCCAGCAGCGGAACGACCGCCGACACATCGGCGCGCGGGTGCCAGCTGCGCATCGCGATGAACGCCTGGCCTCCCTGGGAGTGCAGTGCGCCGACGATGAAGTCAGTCTGTCCGCCATAGCCGGAGTGAATCCTGGCGTTGATCCTGGACGCATTCGCCTGGCCGAACAGGTCCACCTCGAGAGCGGCGTTGACACTGGTCATGGCGCGGTTGGCGGCGATCAGCGCCGGGCTGTTGGTCTTCTCCGTCCGCAACATGTGCACCCGGGGGTTGCCGTCCACCCAGTCGTAGAGCTGGCGCGAGCCGAAGCAGAAGGACGCGGTGATCGGGTGATCCACATCGAGAGCGTGAGCGGCGTCGAGGTCCAATAGTCCATCGGAGAACATCTCGGTCCAGATCCGCAGCCCGCGCCGGACAGTCAGGGCCTGCAACGTGCAGTCGGGGATCATCCCGATGCCGAGCTGGAGGGTTGCCCCGTCATCGATCATGGCGGCAATTCGCCCGGCGATAGCCAGACTCGAGTCGTCAACCGGGGTGGGGTGCGCGGAAGGGAGCTCAGCGTCCAGCTCGACTGCCAGGTCGACGAGATCGACCGCAATCTGGGAGTCCCCAAAGGTGTACGGCATCCGGGAGTTGATCACCGCGATCACCAGGCCACCACGGGCACGACAGGCCTCGATAGCCGCTGGAAGGATGTTCACCTCGACGCCCAGACTCAGCAGACCCTCCCGAGGCGGAGCGCAGTGCAGCACCACGACATCAGGGGGCAACGTCCGCTGGAAGAGGAGCGGCGCCATCGAGAGCCTGCTGGGCACGTAAGACAGCCCCGGGTGACGGCGCATACCAGGCCCGACGAAGCTGGTCTCGGCGATGACGCCCTCTCGTTCGGAAACTCCGGGATGGGCGTTGAGCATGTAGATGCGGTAACGCCCGATCGACTTGTCGATGACGTCCACCACCGACCACGGCGTGGCCATGTTGCCGCCAACGACCACCCGCGGAACGCCCTCGATGGCGGAGAGGCGAACTTGCAGCTGTTCGATACTTATCGTGCGCATGACGTCATGGCTCCCTATGGGTCGTCCCAGTTGCGCCGAGGGCGACAGGGGATCTATGCAGATCCTTCCATGCGCTCAATGGATCGGCGCCTCGGCCGGTGGAACTGGCGATCCTGCCTCGCCGGACACCTCGAACCGACGGCCGGTGATGATGTCGGGATCGATCCTGATGAAGTGCGGCTTCGGTGCGGAATACCATGGGAACAAAGGCAGTTCGATCATCTCAAGCACGTCGTAGAGCCGGTTGACGTTATGGGCCTCACCCTTCATCACGACGCTCCAGACACACCCGGTCGAGCTGTCGTACCCGTCGACCTCGAACGCAACCTGATGCCCTGCCGATCCCGCGAGCTTGGTCCCGGCGGCGGTGCGGAACACGACGCTGCCCCGGTCCACCAGGTGGTTGACCGGGAAGATCTCGGGGCGGTTGTCGACGATCACCGCCAGACGACCGACGGCGGCCTCGCGGAGCAAGGCCCAGGACTCCGTCGTCGTCAGCTCGACGCCCTCGCTCGGCTCGTCAGTGCTCATGGCTTCAGTTTGGTGCCTAGTCGTCGGTCGTGGGAAGGCCGAGGACCCCAACGCCGGAACGTGGCCCGGTCAGGATCGGGGTGCGCGTCACTTCGCCGGGTGCTCGGGAGTGGTGGGATGGGTCACGGCGAAGACGGCTGCCTGTGTCCGTCGCTCCATGCCGAGCTTGCCCAAAACCGCGGTGATGTAGTTCTTGACCGTCTTCTCGGCCAGTGACATGGCCTCACCGATCTGGCGGTTCGTCAGACCCTGTGCGACGTAGTCGAGAACACGTCGCTCCTGCGGGGACAGCAGCCGCAGACGAGGATCCGTGTCGGCCTTGCTGTTCCACCCTTCGCGGATCCGCTCGATCTTGTCAGCCTCGATCAAGCGTTCGCCGGCAGCCACTGCGCGAATTGCCTCGATGAGTCCGTTGCCCTTGATGTCCTTGAGCAGGTACCCGGCGGCCCCGGCGAGGATGGCCGTCGCGAGCGCCTGGTCATCGTCATACGAGGTCAGGATCAACCCTGCGATCGACGGGTCCACGGACCGCACCTCCCGGCACACGTCGATGCCTGAGCCGTCCGGCAGCCTGGCGTCGAAGATGGCCACGTTGGGGCGAAGTGCCGGAATCCGCCGGCTGGCCTCCACCGCGGAGCCGGACTCACCGACCACTTCGAAGTCCTCGACCGTCTCGAGCAGCTCGCGCAGCCCGCGACGAACGATCTCGTGGTCGTCGAGCAGGAATATGCGGATCGTCATCTGATCATCGTTCCCTTCGGGATCCCATCATCATGGCGTCTCCGGAGATTGTCGTGTTCGGATCCGCCGACCAGCCCCGGGCGACCATGACCGGGCAGGCCTACCCCTATCGTCGCCCAGGTCGGAGCAGAGGTCATCATGTCGAGTCCTCCCACGCCGGTTCCGTTCCAGTCACGATCTCCCGCGCGCCCCACGGGCCACAGGGCCTTAGGTCCCTCGTTTGCTGCGGGCCGCGCCTGCAGCACCCGACGCGGTGCCCGGTCAGTCGACCGGCTCCCCTGCCGTGACGCGGCGCACGCCCTTGACGGACCGGGCGATCGAGGTGGCGGCAGCTCGATCACGCTCCGAGGCCGTCCCGGTGATGCGGACCACGCCGTAGGAGACCTCCGCGTGCCAGGTCGGCGAACCGAGCTCTGCGAAGGCCTTGGACAGCTCAGCTCGGATCTCGACGTCGGGTCTGGCCAGGGCCGCAATCACGTCGCTTCGGCTGACGACGCCCAGAAGCACGTCACCTCGGACCACCGGCGCGCACTTCCAGCCCGTTCTGGCGAAGGTGCGGGCCACCTCTGCCACATCGTCGTCCTCGCGCACCGCGTACGGTCTGGGCGTCATCACCTGGCTCACCGTCGCCAGCATCGGTCCGGACGCCGGGGCCACCACGCGCATGTGGGCTCTGGGATCGGGCTCCAGGAGCTGTTTGAGCAGGTCAGCCTCGCTGATGATGCCGATCAGGTGGTCGCCGGCACCCACGACAGGAAGGCTGCTGACCTTCGCGGTCGCCATCACCTGCAGGGCTGCCTCGATCGTCGCATCCTGGTGCACGTTGAATGCCGGGCTGGTCATGATCTCGCGGACGAGCATGTCGAGGACTCCTCTGAGCGCGTGGGTCGACTGTGGCCAGCATTGCACCGTCGCAGCGGCTCATCGTACAGAGGCGCCCAACCCCTGCCTCAGCCGTGCGCCAACGGTGTCTCCCAGACCAACGCCGTCCCGTGCGGCGTCCGGTGCCGTAACGTCAGCGAACCTCCACGGGCTTCAGCGCGCTGGCGCAGGTTGTCCAACCCGCTCTCCACCGTGTTGGAGGCCATCCCGACGCCGTCATCGGCGACCTCGACCCGGATCGCCCCGTCGCTGGTGACCCGGACACCGACGCTCGACGCGCGGGCATGCCTGGCCACGTTGGCCAGACCCTCCCGAATCACGGCGACCACGTCCGCCTCGAGGTCAGCCGGGTACCCGTCCATGGGTCCGTCGATGGTGAGATCGGGGGCGAAGCCGAGTGGCTCGGTCGACGCCCGAACCAGGTCCGCGATCTCTTCCCGCAGCTCGCGCGTGGGGTGTTCCCTGTGCAGCTCGAAGATGGTGTGCCGGATGTCCTTGATTGCCGCATCCAGCTCATCCACGGCCTCGTTGAGCCTGTTGGCGATCGCCGGATGCTGGGTCTGCCGCCCGGCGGCCTGCAGCGACAGCCCAGTTGCGAAGAGCCGCTGGATCACCAGGTCGTGCATGTCACGAGCGATCCGCTCGCGGTCCTCGAGCATGGCAAGGCGCGATCGGTCCTGCTGGCTCCGACCCGCCACCAGGGCCAGCCCCATCTGCTGGGCCAACGCCGCCAACAGCGACACCAGGTTCTCGACCAACGACTCGGAGTCGGTAGGCCAGGCGACGGCGAGCACGCCGATCTCGTCTGCGCCCACCACGATCGGCAGCAGGGCCGTTGGCCCGTGGGGGTCTGCGGCACCCAGCGCCCGCACATCCGTCGAGAGGCTGTCGAAGTCCGGGTCCCCTGGTCTGGTGAGTAGCAGAACGGGTTCGCGGGCGCCCACGATCTCGCGCCAGTGCCCTTTGTGCAGAACGGCTCCCAGCACCGGACGGGACCGGAGCGCGGCCTCTGGGGAGTCGCCGCATCGGACCGCCCTCACCACCAGGTCGCTCTCCTGGTCGAACAGCGCAACCATCGCGAGCTGAGCCCCGGACAGCTCCCGGGTTCGTTGGGCCAGGAAGTCCATCGCGGCCCCCTCACCCCTGCCCTCGAACAGGAGCTGGGTCACGTCCCCGGTGGTCTGGAGCCACCGACGCTGTCGCCGGCTCGACTCGTACTGGCGTGCGTTCTCGATGGCGATGCCAGCAGCCGCGGCGAGGGCGACCAGGATCGCCTCGTCCTCCGTGGTGAACTCGGAGCCGGACCTCTTCTCGGTCATGTAGAGGTTGCCGAAGACCTCGTCCCGGATCCGGACCGGTGTGCCCAAGAAACTGTGCATCGGTGGGTGGTTCGGCGGGAAACCATAGGAGTCGGGGTGACCGCCGAGGTCGCGCAGCCGCCGGGGACGGGGCTCCCGGATCAGCAGACCGAGCACCCCATGGCCGCTGGGCGGGTCCCCGATCGCCTCCTGCTCCTGCGCGCTGAGCCCCCTGGTCACGAACTCCACGAGATGCTCGCGGTCCGCGCCAAGGACACCCATCGCGCCGTATTTCGCGTCGACCAGCTCACAACCCGCCCGCACGATCCGGGTCAGAACCTCGGAAAGCTCGAGGTCCGCGGTAACAGCCATTACGGCGTCCAGCAGCGCCGTCAGACGCTCCTGCGCGCGAGTTGACGCCTGCGCCTGGATGCGGAGCTCAGTGAGGACCTCGTCGGGGTTGAGCCGGGCAGTCGCCAGCCGCGGGGATGCTGGTCCCTCTGTGTCGGCTTCGGACTCCACGCCGTTGATTCTAGGGCGTCCACCTCGCGGGGGTCCGTCCCAGCGGTCAGGCGGTTGTCGCCGTTGCGCCGCCCGAAGTCTCGAGCTGCGAGTCCGGGCCGGAGATGGTCAGGACGTCACAGGCAGCGTGCTCCTGGCAGTACTGGCCGACCCGCACGACGGCGGCGGGCGCGTCGCGACCAACCACCAGGACTGCGGCACCGGTGCTGCGTTCGACCAGCATCCGGGCAGCATCGCCTTCCACGGTCTCGAAGGTGCAAGGGACGCACCGCTGACGATGCAGGGCTCGCAGTGCAACCCCGAACATCGCAACATCCATCTCCGAGCGGTCCTCCGCACTCAGACCGGCCGGCATTACCTGAACGAAACGCACCCTGGCACCACGGTGTACGGCCTCGCGTACGGCTGCAGTTGCGACCAGGGTCGCCATGCCATCGTTGACCAGACCGGCCACCACATCGCGTGGGTGATGCGGCGTCGGTTGCGTGCCCCCGGGGCCGGAGGTCGTCGTGGCTGTCTGCATGACACCGATCGTCGCGCCCATCGGGAGCTATGGGCAGAGCCAAAGGTCCCGCCCCGACATTGACCTCCGGTCTGGACTGCGCGGGACCAAATGCCCTGTGCCTGCACCCCCGGCTCGACCAGTGTGGGTAAGCAGTCGAAGACGATGTCCCAGGGAGTACGTCATGAGCAGCAAGCCCGCCCCCCGAGGGGCCGTCGTCGTTGGTATCGACGGATCGTCGACCAGTGATCTGGCCCTGGGGTGGGCCATCGAGGAGGCAACGCGACGCAAGCGGCCGCTGCACATCATTCACGCTTTCTCCTATGGGTACCCGATGACGGACCTCGGGATGGGGTACGCGATCAACGGCCTGCGCCAGCTCGCCGACAGCATCCGCAAGGACGC
>JANOHS010000389.1:0-4602 GCA_031406655.1 Micrococcales bacterium | reverse complement strand
CGTCGGCGCCCGGCCGCAGTTCGTCAAGCTGGCCCCCATCGCGGCGGCCCTTGACGCAGCCGGCCACGAACACGTCATCGTCCACATGGGTCAGCACTACGACGCCCTGATGTCCGACGTCTTCTTCGCCGACCTGTTGATCCCGGCGCCGGACGTGCACCTGGGCGTCGGGTCCGGCTCCCACGGGGTCCAGACCGGCGCGATCCTCTCGGCGATGGACGCGGTGCTCGACGAGCACTGTCCTGACTGGGTACTGGTCTACGGCGACACCAACTCCACGCTCGCCGGCGCCCTCTCGGCGGTCAAGCTGCACCTGCCGCTCGCGCACCTCGAGGCGGGGCTGCGCTCGTTCAACCGCCGGATGCCGGAAGAGCACAACCGGGTGCTGACCGACCATGCAGCCGACCTGTGCCTGGCCCCCACCGAGGTCGCCATGGGCCACCTTGCGGATGAGGGTCTGGCGCAGCGGTCGGTCAACGTCGGTGACGTGATGACCGACGTCTGCTTCCGGGTGCGCGACGCTGTCGCGGACGAGGTCCCCGTGCTGCCGACCGGGGTCGACCCGCTCGCGCCGTACCTCGTGGCGACCATCCACCGCGCGGACAACACCGACGACCCGGCGCGCCTTCGTGCGGTCGTGGACGCGCTCGCAGCGCTGGCCACCCCGGTCGTCCTGATGGCCCACCCCAGGCTGGTCATCCGAGCCCGGTCGGCGGGGATCAACCTGACCGCGGGGTCGCTGCACACGATCGACCCGCTCCCCTACCCGCAGATGGTCAGCACGGTCATGCACGCCCGCGGGGTGGTCACCGACTCCGGCGGGCTGCAGAAGGAGGCCTTCCTGCTGCGTCCGCCGTGCACGACGCTGCGCACCGAGACCGAGTGGACCGAGACCCTGGAGGACGGCTGGAACGTCCTGGACCCCGACCTGGTCCTCGTAGGCGAGTCCGCCGACCGCGACCGGCCGACCGCAGAGCCGGCGGCGCCATACGGCCATGGCAACGCGGCACCGACAGCGGTCCGGGTGCTTGCCGAGCGGGTCCGCGGTACATGAGCGACACCAACGAGCCCCGCTTCGACACCAACGAGCCCGGTTTCGACACCGACGGGCCCGACCTCGAGGACCCCGACCGCCGTCTGGCGGGCGCCGGGGTGCGGCTGCGCCCCGTCCGGCGAACAGCCGAGCGGGTCAGCCGTTCGCTGCGCCGCAGGGCCAGGACCGCGAAGCGCCGCGTTCGGGCCATCCCGACCTCGCCGGCGCAGGCGCGGGCCACCGCATGGCGACTGTTCGACTCCCGGGTCATCGCGACGCCGCGCGGGCGCCGCGCGCTGCTCGCGGCCTGGCGTGCTCGTACCCGCCTGCCGGGCAGCGACGCCGATCTCGCCCGGATGGCGCTCGGCCTGGGGAGGCGGCTGGTCCGTAAGGTCCACCCACTCGAGGCGATCGAGGTGTACGCCGCGACCGAGGCGGTGATCTCCGACCATGGCCAGCGGCTGTTGCTGACGGTGCAGCGCAGCGCCCTCGAGCTTCGGCTCGGTCACGTCCCGCCCGACCTCTGGGCTCGGATCGACGAGCTGCTCGAAGCCGCCGACGCCGCGATGGCCGCGGGCGATGACAAGGCCGCCGGCTCCCGGCTGCAGGAGGCGTTCAACCTCGCCTTCCACCGCACCCTGCACTTCGAGGACCAGCCCTCGCCGTTGGCGATCGACCCGGACACCTTCCTCGCGCCGTTCCGGGCCAGCACGGCATACCAGGACCTGGTGCGCCCGAGCGGACTGCCCCGCCCCGCGCGACCGGCGGTGACCGGCCGGCCGCGACGCCTGCTGGTGACCACGTTCATGAACTGGAACTTCGTCGAGGACATCGTCAAGGACTATGAGGCGACCGAGGGCGTCGAGGTCCGCACCCTCGACCTGCACGGTATGGCCGACGGGCCGTGGAGGGCGCAGCCGGTGGACCTGGTCCAGCGTCGTCTTCGTCAGTCGCACGGCCTCGACGACGTGGTCCCGCCCCCCGAGGTTCGCGAGGCATTCGACTGGGCCGACACGGTATTCGTCGAATGGGGGCACCGGGCGCTGCCGTGGGTCTCCCTGCTGCGCGACGTGCGGGCGAGGGTGGTCGCGAGGGTCCACAGCTACGAGGCGTTCACGCCGATGCCGATGCACACCGACTGGTCCAGCGTCGACGACCTCGTGTTCGTCAGCCCCCACATCCGCGCCCTGGTCGAGGCCAGCGTCCCGGCGCTCGCCGACGGCCCACAGCTGCACACCATCGCCAACCGCAACCTGCTCGACGCCTTCGACCTGCCCAAGTACGAGGGGTCGGAGCACACCCTCGGGCTCGTGGGCTGGAACAACGTCACCAAGGACCCGCAGTGGACCCTCGACCTGCTCGAGGCGCTGCTCGAGCACGATCACCGCTGGCGGCTGCGGCTGGTGGGGCACGGCTTCCCGCGCACGAACCTGACCGGTCCCGCGACGAAGTACCGTGACGAGCTCATGGCGCGGATCGAGGCCCTGGGCGACGCGGTCGAGCGGCCCGGTTTCACCATCGACGTGCCGGAGGCCCTGCGGCACATCGGTGTCATCGTCAGCAGCAGCCGGCGGGAGGGCACCCACGAGGGACTGATCCAGGGGGCGGCCAGCGGGGCGTTCCCTGTTGTCCGCAACTGGCCGTATGTCGCGCGCTGGGGTGGCGCCCGGACAATGGTGCCGGACGAGTGGGTCGTGGACACCGCGCAGGAGGGGGCCCGGATGTTGCTGGCGGCCGCCGAGGATGATGAGGCTTTTGGAGAACGCCGACGCGCGGTGGCAGAGTGGACGCTCAGGCGATACGACTGGTCCGTCGTCCGGCCCCAGCTCGACGCGCTGCTTCTGACGGATGCCCGCTGAGCCACGTTCCCGACCGACGAGACGATGGATTGAGACGTATGCCGCACCTGCTCTACCTCGCCTGGGGCTTCCCGCCCGCCGCCAAGTCCTGCGCCTACCGGATGCTGGCCACGGCAAACTCCTTTGCCAGCAACGGCTTTGACGTCACGGTCATCACGCTGAGCTCCGATGCCTGGATGCGCGAGCACGGCCTGGACGACTCGCTGCTGGCGCTGGTCGACGAGCGCATCGAAGTGGTGCGACTGCCGCTGTACCGCGACGACCTGGAGACGGACATCCGCACCTACAGCCGCCTGCGCGCACAGCGCCCCAAGGAGTGGCTGAAGCTGCTTCGTCGTGGCGACCAGCGACAGTTCCCCGAGCTGGTCTTCGGCCGCTGGCGCAACGAGCTCGTGGCCGCGGCTCACGAGGTCCACGAGCGCAAACCGGTTGACCTGGTGCTCGCCAGCGCCTCGCCATACACCTTCTTCGCACCCGCCCTGGACCTCAGCGAGAAGCACGGCGTGCCGTTCGTCCTGGACTACCGCGACGCCTGGGCGATCGACATCATCGGCGACAAGCCGGCGTTCGAGCCGGACAGCCGCAAGGGGCGGATCGAGGCGAAGCTGATGGATCGGGCCCAGGAGGCGTGGTTCGTCAACCAGCCGATCCGCGACTCCTACGCCAAGCTGTACCCCGCGGCGGCGGCCAGGCTCCAGGTGGTGCGCAACGGCAGTCGCACCACCTCGATGCGCTCGTCGACCAGCGTCAGGAGCGAGTCGTCCAGGCCGTGCTCGCGAAGCCACGCGTCGGCGGTCAGGGTGAGCACCGTTACGTCCCAACCCTTTTGGGCGAACGAGTTGGCGGTGGCCAGCATCCGATAGGCGCAGGACTTGGCGGCGGGTGGGTAGCCCCAGGCGAGGTAGAGCAGGTGCGGCATACGTCTCATCCGTCGTTTCGGTCGTTGGGCGTCTCGATCGGGAGTGCGTCGACTCCGGGCGCGTCGGTGAGAAGCAGCTCGTCGAGCTGCGGCCGGACCACCGACCAGTCATATCGATGGACCGTCCACTCTGCCACCGCCCGACGTCGTTCGCCAAACGTTGCGTCGTCCTCAGCGGCCTCCAGGAGCATCCGCGCTCCCTCCGCTGCGGTGTCCACGACCCACCCGTCCGGCACGATGGTGCGGGCGCCGCCCCAGCGCGCGACATAGGGCCAGTTGCGGACCACCGGGAACGCGCCGCTGGCGGCGCCCTGGATCAGGCCCTCGTGAGTTCCCTCGCGCCGGCTGCTGCTGACGATGATCCCTATATTTCGCAACGCTTCTGGCACGTCGGTGGTGAACCCGGGCCGCTGGACCGCGTCGCCGAGCGCCTCGATCCGTGCCTCGAGCGCACTGCGGTATGCCGTGGCCGGCCCGGTCAGGCTGCCGGCCGGAAAGCCGTGCCCGACCAGCCGCAGGCGCCACCGGTGGTCGTGCTCGAGCAGCGCCTCGAGCAGGTCGAGCGCCCACATCGGGTCCTTGGTGACGTTGTTCCAGCCCACCAGCCCGAGGGTGTGCTCCGACCCCGGGTGCTTGGGCAGGTCATAGGTGCCGAGCAGGTTGCGGTTGGCGATGGTGTGCAGCCGCGGGCCGTGGGCGAGCGCGGGGACGCTGACCTTGCAGCCGAGAGTGGTGATGCGAATCTTCTTCATAAGCTCGTTTGACGGATGACGCCGGAGCCGAGGACCTCG
>JANOHS010000371.1:0-8148 GCA_031406655.1 Micrococcales bacterium | reverse complement strand
CTTCTGGCCCTCGATCCGCGCCGGGTTGACGGAGTTGACCAGATCCACCGGGTAGGACTCGGCCAGTTTGCGGGCCAGGGTCAGGCAGTCGTCGAAGTTGCCGTCCACCTGCAACAACGTGGCACCGTGGGCGATGGCCTGACTGAGCTTGCCCATCGCGATCTTCCCGTCCGGCACGAGCACGCCACACGTCATGCCGGCCTTGGTCGCGTACGCGGCCGCCGACGCGCTGGTGTTGCCGGTCGAGGCGCAGATCACGGCTTTGACGCCTCGGCGGGCGGCCACCGAGATGGCGGTGGTCATTCCACGGTCCTTGAACGACCCGGTCGGGTTGACGCCCTCGTACTTGACGAAGACCTCGGCGCCGACCAGCGATGAGAGGTGAGCCGCCGGGATCAGCGGGGTTCCGCCCTCCCCCAGGGTCACGACCGGCGCGCCTTCCAGCGACGGCAACCGGTCGGCATACTCCTGGATCACTCCACGCCAGAGATGGGCCATGGTCACTCGCCTTCGACGCGCATCACCGAGGTGACGCGACGGACTGTGGACAGGTCGGCCAACGCGTCGACCGTTGCCGACAGAGCAGCATCGGAAGCGGTGTGGGTCACCACGACCAGGCTCGCGCGACCCTCTTCGGGCTTCTGGGGATCGGGGGCGAGCAGCTGCTGTCGAACGGTCTCGATCGACACATCGTGCTCTGCGAATGCCAGTGCCACCTGGGCGAGCACACCTGGACGGTCGGCAACGTCGAGGCTGATGTGATAGCGGGTCTGGGCCTGGCCCATCGAGAGGATGGGCAGGTCCGCGTAGGCCGACTCTCCGGGCCCCCGACCGCCGACGACCTTGTGCCGGGCGACGGCCACGACGTCACCCAGGACCGCTGAGGCGGTCGGATCACCACCGGCACCGCGACCATAGAACATGAGCTGACCCGCAGACTCGGCCTCGACGAAGACTGCGTTGAACGCTTCGCGCACGCCGGCAAGGGGGTGCGTACGGGGAATCATCGCGGGATGGACGCGCACCGAGATGCCGCCCTGCCTGTCACCTTTGACCCCGCTGCCCTTGATGTGCTCGCAGATGGCCAGAAGCTTGACGACACAGTCCATCTCGCGGGCGGCGAGGATGTCGGCCGCGCTGACCTCGGTGATTCCCTCGCGATAGACGTCCTTGGCGCTGACCCGGGTATGGAACGCCAGCGAGGCCAGGATGGCGGCCTTGGCGGCGGCATCGAACCCTTCGACGTCCGCGGTCGGGTCGGCCTCGGCATAGCCCAGCGCCTGCGCCTGCTCCACCGCGTCACCGAAGCCCGCACCCGTTGTGTCCATCTTGTCCAGCACGTAGTTCGTGGTCCCGTTGACGATGCCCAGGATGCGCCGGACCTCATCGCCGGCAAGCGACTCGCGCAGGGGGCGCAGCAACGGGATGGCTCCGGCGACCGATGCCTCGAAGTACAGGTCGACATCGCAGTCCTGGGCAGCCTGGTAGAGACGCGGACCGTCCTCGCCGAGCAGGGCCTTGTTGGCCGTCACGACGCTGGCGCCGTGCTTCATCGCTCGCAGGATCAGGCTGCGGGCGGGCTCGATGCCACCGATCACCTCGACGACCACGTCCGCCCGGGTGACCAGCTCCTCGGCGTCAGTGGTGAACAGCGAGGCGTCAACGCCGGTGTCCGAACGGTTCTTGTCAGCGCGTCGGACCGCAACGCCGACGATCTCCAGCGGACGGCCGACACGGGCCGCCAGGTCTCCGGCGTGGGCGGTCAGCAGTCGAGCGACCGCCGAGCCCACGACGCCGCACCCGAGCAGGGCGATGCGCAATGGCTGCGTCAGCTTGTCCGTCTCGCTCACGATCGCTCCTCAGTCCGGATCTGGCCCGGATCTGGTCCGGTTTCCCCTGCTCATCCTGCCGGTCGTCCACCCAGTGAACACCGGTTGTTCCGACATACGGTCAGTCGACGTCCAGCGCCAACAGGTCCTCGATCGTCTCGCGTCGCACGATCGCGCGCGCGGTGCCCCCCCGAACGGCGACCACCGGCGGGCGCGGCAGATGGTTGTACTGGCTGGACAGGCTCCTGCAGTAGGCGCCCGTGCCAGGCACCGCCAGCAGGTCTCCAGCGCGGACGTCGGAGGGGAGGAACTCGTCCTTGACGACGATATCGCCGCTCTCGCAGTGCTTCCCGACGACGCGGGCCAGCATGGGTGTCGCCCCACTGACGCGACTGGCAATCGTGCACGAGTAGTCGGCGTCGTAGAGCGCCGGCCGGATGTTGTCGCTCATCCCACCGTCGACCGCCACGTATGTGCGCGAGGCATCCCCGTCCAGCAGCACCTCCTTGACCGTCCCCACCTCGTAGAGGGTGAAGGTGGACGGTCCGGCGATGGCGCGTCCGGGCTCGATCGAGATCTTGGGGACCGGGACGCCATCGGCCCGGCACTCGCGCTCAATGATCACAGCCATGCCGGTAGCCAGGTCGCGCGGTGACCACGGGTCGTGCTCAGTGGTGTAGGCGATGCCAAAGCCACCGCCGAGATCGAGCTCGGCCAGCCGGATGCCATGTTCGCGCGCGACGTCCAGGTGCAGCCCCAGGACGCGGTGTGCGGCCACCTCGAAGCCGCTCGTGTCGAAGATCTGGCTGCCGATGTGGGAGTGCAGACCCAGCAGGGACAGGTATGCCGGGTGGCCCAGGATGCGTCGAACCGCCTCTGCCGCCTCTCCGCCGGCGAGACTGAACCCGAACTTCTGGTCCTCGTGGGCGGTGGCGATGTACTCATGGGTGTGAGCCTCGACGCCCACGGTGACGCGGACCATGACAGGTGCCACGACGTCGAGCCGCTCGGCTGCAGCAGCCACGCGCTCGATCTCCTCGAAGGAGTCGACGACGATGCGGCCGACTCCGTACCCCAGCGCGGCTTCTATCTCCGCCACGCTCTTGTTGTTGCCGTGGAAGCCAATTCGGTCACCGGGAAAGCCGGCTCGGATCGCCACGGCCAGCTCACCACCGGAGCAGACGTCGAGCCCGAGGCCCTCCTCGTGGATCCACCGCGCAACGGCGGTGCACAGAAACGCCTTGCCGGCGTAGTAGACGTCGGCGCCACCGCAGAGGTCCTGGAACACCTCGCCGAAGGCCCGCTTGAACTCCCTTGCGCGAGAACGGAAGTCGTCCTCGTCAATGACGTATGCCGGTGTGCCGAACTCTTTCGCGACCTCGCGGACGTCGAGGCCACCGACGGACAGGGCACCCTTGTCTCCCCGGTGGACCGAATGTGCCCAGAGCGTCGTGACCAGAGCGTTCACGTCGTGGGGGGCACGCAGCCACTCAGGACCACGGTGTCCGCCCTCGGCATGGAGCGCGCCCGCCTCATGCGCCCCCATCAGAGCCGCTCAGGGGACGAGACCCCAAGCAGGGCCAGGCCATTGGCCAGAACGACTCTCGTGGCTTCGTTGAGCCAGAGCCGCGTGCGGTGCAGGTCTGTGACCTCCTCACCGACCTCGCGCGGGCGGACCCGGCACTCGTCATACCACTTGTGGAAGCGGCCGGCGAGGTCCTCGAGATAGCGCGCGACCCGGTGCGGCTCACGCATCCTGGCCGCCTGGGCGACGATCCGGGGGAAGTCACCAAGGATCGCCAGAAGTGCAGCCTCGGAGTCGTGGGTGAGCAGTGACGGGTCGAACCCGTCGGCCAGGTGTACGCCGTCCTCGCCGGCGAGCCGGGTGATGTTGCAGGTTCTGGCGTGCGCGTACTGCACGTAGAAGACCGGGTTCTCGTTCGTGTGCTGGCGCAGGAGGTCCAGGTCGATGTCGATCGTGGAGTCGGTCGAGGACCGGGTCAGCGCATAGCGTGCCGCGTCGACCCCGACGGCCTCGACCAGGTCCTCGAGGACCACGACGGTCCCGGCCCGTTTGCTCATCCGCACCGGGTGGCCGTCCTGGACCAGGTTGACCATCTGCCCGATCAGGATCTCCAGGTTCTCGTGCGGCGTGTCGCCGAACGCGGCGCACATCGCCATCATCCGCGGGACGTAGCCGTGGTGGTCGGCACCGAGCATGATGAAGACCCGGTCGAAACCGCGCTCGCGCTTGTTCAGGTAGTAGGCGAGGTCGCTGGAGATGTAGGCCGGGCGGCCGTCGGACTTGATGACCACGCGATCCTTGTCATCCCCGTAGTCGGTGGTGCGCAACCACCTGGCGCCGTCCTTGTCATACATCACGCCGAGATCGGTCAGTCTGGCGACGGCGCGCCCCACGGCGCCGGACTCGTGCAGGGAGTTCTCGTGGAAGTAGACGTCGAACTCGACGCCGAAGTCGTGAAGGGTCGACTTGATTTCGGTGAACATCAGATCGACCCCGACCGTGCGGAAGCGTTCCAGCGCGGCCGCATCGGGCAGGTCCAGGATGCCCGGCTCGCGCCGCAGGACTGCGGTGGCGATGTCGTCGATGTAGACGCCGGTGTAGCCGTCCTCCGGGGCGGGCTCGCCCTTGGCGGCGAGCAGCAGGGACCGCGCGAACCGGTCTATCTGGGCGCCGTGGTCGTTGAAGTAGTACTCGCGGGTCACCTTGGCGCCGGAGAGCTCGAAGATGCGCGCGAGCGAGTCACCGACCGCGGCCCATCGCGTTCCGCCGAGGTGGATCGGGCCGGTCGGGTTTGCCGATACGAACTCGAGGTTGATGACATGGCCGAGCTCGGTGTCGTTCTGCCCGTACGCAGCTCCGGTCCCGACGATCGTGCGCGCCAGCTCGCCGGCAGAGGCGGCTTCGACGGTGATGTTGAGGAAGCCGGGCCCTGCGACATCGACGGCCTTGATGCCCTCGACCAGCGCGAGACGGGCGGCCAGGTGCGTTGCCACATCGCGGGACGGCATACCGGCGCCCTTGGCGATCTGCAGCGAGACGTTGGTGGACCAGTCGCCGTGCTCGCGGTTCTTGGGCCGTTCGACCCGCACCTCGTCGGGCACGGCGACGGCGAGTTCACCGGCGGCAACGGCCTCGGTGAGCGCCTTGCGGATGGCGAGCGCAAGCTGTTCGGGGGTCACCCGCACGATTCTAAGGGCGCGGCTGTCGCCGACCCGGACCTGTCTCAGTCGCGGCCGCGCGTGGCCAGTGCCCCGATCAGCGCCAGCAGCTCATCGGGCTCGAACGGCTTGGCCACGAAGCCGTCGACGGCAACTCTCTCGGCCTGGGCCCGGTCATGGGGCTGGACCGACGCCGTGACCATGACGATCGGGATCCGCGCGAGTCTGGGGTCGGCCCGGATCATCGAGACCGCCCACCACCCGTCCCGGCGCGGCATGAGCGCGTCCAGGGTGATCACGTCGGGCAGCGGCTGGGTCGTGTCCTGCAGGATCTCCAACGCCACCTGCCCGTCGGCCGCCTCGACCACCTGATAGCCCTCGAGCTCGAGATTGATCCGGATGAGCTGGCGGATCTCCTCGGCGTCGTCGCACACGAGGACGCGCCCGCCTCCGCTCGGAGGATCGACGGGCGCGCGGACCTCTTCGGTGGAGCCCACCCATTCCATAGATGTCACCCTAGGCTGCTAACCTCAGCGGCGCGTCAACCCGGCGAAGAAAAATGGTCAAAGTCTCGACGGGGTCAGTCAAACCGGGCCAAATGGCCCCCGTAGCTCAGGGGATAGAGCGCCGCCCTCCGGAGGCGGAAGCGCAGGTTCGAATCCTGCCGGGGGCGCAAAACGTCTGTCTCACCTCTTCCGACGTCGGGTTCCGGCGCGAGAGGGTCAGCGCTGGCTGGAGTCCGTGACCTCGCCGACAAGCTCCTCCAGCACGTCCTCGAGGAACACCACGCCGGTCACGGCGCCATCGGGATCGACGACCCGGGCCAGGTGGGCACCGGTGCGCTGCATCGTGGCCAGCACGTCCTCGACCTCGTCGCCGGACTGCACCGTGGCCAGTCGGCGCACCCTCTTGAGCGGCACCGGCAGGCTGTGCTGAGCGTCATCGGCGTACAGGATGTCCTTGAGGTGGAGGTAGCCCGCGACTCCGCCTGCCACATCGGTGATGACAAAACGGGAGAACCCGTGTCTGGCGACGAGACGCTCGACGTCGTCCGGCGTCGCGCCCACTGGCAGGGTCACCAGGGCGCTGAGCGGCACCGCAACGTCACCAGCCACACGATCGCTGAACTCGAGCACCCGCCGCGCCATGCCATGTCGTTCAGACTCGATCAGGCCCTGGCGATGGCTCTCGGCGACGATGAACTGGACCTCCTCGGCGGTGAAAGCCGAGGTCAGCTCGTCCTTGGGCTCGACACCAAGCGCCCGAACCATCGCCTTGGCCAGGCTCTCCATCAGCCCGGTCACCGGTCGCATCGCCCTGCTGACGAACAGCAGCGCCGGCGCCAGAGCCAACGCCGCCTTGTCCGGACCGGCAATGGCGAGGTTCTTGGGGACCATCTCACCGACGACGACGTGCAGGTAGGCCACGATCAGCAACGCCAGCGCCAAGGCGATCGGGAGGCTGAGCGTGGCCGAGAGACCGAGCGCGAGCAACCTCGGCTCGATCAGCTCGTGGAGCACCTGCTCGGCCACCGCGCCCAGGCCAACCGAGCAGAGCGTGATCCCGAGCTGAGCCGTGGCCAACAAGGACGCGACCTGCTCGAGTGCCTCAAGACTCACCTTGGCGCGCTTGCTCCCGGCGGCCGCCAGGGGCTCGAGCCGCGAGCGACGGGCGGTCATCACGGCGAACTCGGCACCTACGAAGAAGGCGTTGCCCAGCAAAAGGAGCAGTGAGAGCCAGAGCGCAGCGGAGTGACTCATCCGGGCTCACCGCCGCGCGATGGGTCGGCCGGCATCGCCATGGTGACGTCAATGGCCCTGTCCTCAGCTGGGGTGAACCGCAACCGGTCGACGCGGCGGCCGTCCATGGCGTCGACGCGAATGCTCCAGCCGGGCACCGACACCTCGTCCCCGACGACGGGCACCCGCCC
Organism: Micrococcales bacterium; assembly: GCA_031406655.1. Taxonomy (GTDB): domain Bacteria; phylum Actinomycetota; class Actinomycetes; order Actinomycetales; family Dermatophilaceae; genus UBA4719. Next base: position 1,206 of record JANOHS010000371.1, on the reverse strand, counting down.
CAGGCAGGCCATCACATAGCCGCCGATCGTCTCGTATGCCGGTCCGTCCGCGACCAGCGCGCCGAGCCGGTCGCGCACCTCGTCGGGCCTCCAGAGACCGGGCACCGTCCAGGAACCGTTGGCGCTTATGCGTCCGGTGGTGCGGGCCCGATCGTGCTCGTCGCTGACCTCGCCCACAATCTCCTCGACGACGTCCTCGAGGGTCACGAGGCCTGAGGTGCCTCCGTACTCGTCCACGACGACGGCCATCTGATGGCCGGCAGAACGCAGCAGCAGCAGCAGCGGGTCGAGCCGGATCGTCTCGGGCACCAGCAGCGCGTCAACCATGAGCGCCGACACAGGCACGTCCTCGCGGCGGTCAAGAGGTACGGCGATGGCGCGCTTGACGTGTACCAGACCGTCGACGTCGTCCCAGTCCTCGCCGATCACGGGGAACCTCGAGTGCCCGGTCGTGCGGGCCAGCCTCACGACATCGCCCGCCGCGGCTGTTCGTCCGATCGGGGTGCAGTGAACCCGAGGGGTCATGACGTCCGCGGCGGTCTGGTCCCCGAAGTCCAGCGACCGGGTGACCAACCGCGCGGTTCCTTCGTCCAGGGTCCCCGCCTCGGCCGACCGACGTACCAGCGACGCCAGCTCCCGAGGCGTGCGGGCACCGGACAGCTCCTCCTGCGGGATGATGCCGAAAGCCTTGAGCACCAGGTTCGCCGAGCCGTTCAGCACGACGATGAGGGGCTTGGTGACCACTGAGAAGACACGCACCGGCAGGGCGACGACCTTGGCCGTGCGAAGTGGCGCCGAGATCCCGAGGAACTGGGGCAACAGCTCGCCGAACAGCATGGAGAACAGCGTCGCCAGGACAAGGGCGGCCGCCGTCGCGGTGGGCTCGACCGCACCCGCCGGAACGCGTGCGGCCGTCAGCGGTGTACGCAGCAGCATGCCGATCGAGGGCTGCGCCAGGTAGCCGAGGATCAGCGTGGTCACCGTGATGCCGACCTGTGAGGCGGAAAGCTGGGTCGAGAGCTGGCGCAAGGACGCGAGCACCGGCTTGGCCGCGCTGTCCCCCTGCTCGATGGCCTGCTGGACCGTTGTCTTGTCCAGGGCCACGAACGCGAACTCTGCGGCGACGAAGACGGCGGTCCCGAGGGTCAGCCCGACGCCGGCAAGGACCAGCAACCACTCCGTCATGATGCGCCCATCCTAGGGCGG
>JANOHS010000364.1:0-1537 GCA_031406655.1 Micrococcales bacterium | reverse complement strand
AGGGGTATGCCGCGTACTACCAACGTTGGTCCCTGAACTGGGAGGCCCAGGCCCTCCTGCGCGCCGCCCCGGTGGCCGGCGACGAGGACCTCGGTCAGGGGTTCTGCGAGCTGATCGACCCGATCAGGTGGCCCCAGGGCGGGGTGTCTGCTGCCGCCATACGGGAGATCCGCCTGCTCAAGGCAAGGATGGAGTCCGAGCGTCTGCCACGGGGTGCAGATCCCAAGACCCATTTCAAGCTGGGGCTTGGTGGTCTCTCCGACGTCGAGTGGACGGCTCAGCTCATGCAGCTGCGCCACGGCTGGGAGATCGAGGGTCTGCGCACCACCGGGACGCTCGAGGCACTGGCCGCTGCGGGAGAGGCGGGCCTGATCCCGCCCGCTGACGTCCAGACGATGGCACTGGCCTGGACGTTCGCGTCCTCCCTGCGCAACGCCTCGGTGCTGTGGCGCGGCCGGCCGGTGGACGCACTTCCCAGCGACCTGCGGGACGCCGACGGGATAGGCCGGATCGTGGGTCGCGAGGCCGGGCAGGGCGCCGGGCTCGCCGAGGCCTATCGGCGTCTGGCCCGACGCGCGAGGGCTGCGGTCACGGCCAACTTCTACGAGTCGCACTAGGTTTTCGCAATAGACGGTAGCCTCGCCTTGATGAGCCATCCGGGGGAGTACTCAACCAGCCGTGTCTCCATGCCCTCGTATGCGGAGGTCTTCCGGACGCGGGGCTACCTGGCGATCTTTCTCGCGGCGAGCCTGTCGACGTGGGGTGACTACCTCGCGCGCGTAACGGTCGCCGTGTTCGTGTTCGAGCGGACCGGGTCGCCGCTGGCTGCCGCCGCCACCTTTGCCGTCAGTCTTCTGCCGAGCATCTTCGGACGCAGTCTCCTTGCGCCCATCGCTGACCGCCTCCCGTACAAGTACGTCCTGATCACCGCGCACCTGCTGCGGGCGGCGCTGGTGGGGGCTCTCATCATCGCGGTCAGCACCCATGTCACCTTGTGGGTTCTCTTCGCCCTCTTGTTCCTGATCGAGTTGGTCGGCGGGCCGGCCATCGCGTCCAGCCAGATCCTGATGACCGACCTGTTCACCGATCGTTGGCTCTACGCGCGAGCACTGGGCCTGAGCACGCTCAGTGAGCAGGTCAACCAGGCCATCGGGCTTGGCCTCGGTGGGTTGGTGGTGGCGTGGGTGGGCACCGGCAACGCGTTGTGGTTTGACCTCGCCACCTTCCTGATCTCGGCTCTGGTCATCGCCCTGGTGGTCAAGGTCCAGGCCATCCGTGGCACGCCGTCCGCTGGCGTCATCGGGTTCTTCCGCGACATCGGCGAGGGCGCCCGCTATCTCTTCCGGCACCCGGTCCTGGTGTATCTGCTTGCGCTGAGCCTGTGCTCGGTGTGGGCGATCGCGGCGCCGGAGGCCGTGGCCATCGCCTATGCGGCTGACAAGAATCCGGCCGGCTCGGCCCGGCTCGGCGGTCTCCTGATGGCGGCCCCGATCCTGGGTGCGGTTGCTGGACTGGTGCTGGTCGGGCGCTGGCAGCC
>JANOHS010000299.1:0-14669 GCA_031406655.1 Micrococcales bacterium | reverse complement strand
CGGACCTGCCGTGACCGAAGGGCCTCGGCCAGCGCCTGCCGCAAGGTCAGGTCCTCGCCTTCGGCCAACCGAAGGTCCGACGTGTACTGGCGAAAGCCGTTGCGACCGCCCCGCTTGACCGCGTACATCGCAATATCCGCCCGGCTGAGCAGATCGTCAGCGTCCAGGGTCACCCCGTCACGACCCACGGTCGCAACACCAACGCTCGCCGACATCGCGACGAACCGACCGTTCAGATGGAATGGCGACCGCATTGCCTCAACAAGAACGCGAGCCATCACCAAGGGTTCGTCGCCGTGCTCCATCAGCAGCGCAAACTCGTCACCCCCGAGCCGAGCGAGCGTGTCAGCGGCACGGACCGCGCCACGCAGTCGTTCCGCGACCATCACGAGGATCTCGTCCCCAGCCGCGTGGCCCAGCGTGTCGTTGATCCCCTTGAAGCCGTCGAGATCGAGGAACGCGACGCTGACCGGGCGCTGGTCCCGTCCATTCAGGTCCAGGGCGTGCGTCAGGCGGTTGATGAACAGGGCCCGGTTTGCCAAGCCCGTCAACCCGTCATAGAACGCCTGGTGCCGCAGCTCGGACTCACGGCTGGTGACCGTATGCGCAAGAAGCTGGTTGTCATGCACGGTCAGGTACTGCCTGGCGACGACCAGAACCACCAGCACGCTGCTCACTGCGACAGTGACATGGTCGACCGCCGAGCCCGCCAGGTTCTGGCTCAGGACCACCACCGCCGCCACCACCAGCCCGGTGTACGGCAGAACGCTGTCCGGGACAACGGCTCGATCCGGCCGGCCCATCGGTTCAGCCTCGCTGCGTAGCAGGCCGGCGAGCCCGATCAGGGCAAACGCCAAGGACCAACCCAGGTCGACAAAGCCGACCGAGGCGAAACCCCCAGTCGTGGCCAGGTAGGCGAAAGCGCCGTCCGAGAGTGCCATAGCGCACAGTCCCAGGCTGACCAGGATGAGCGGCGCGCGGTGTCGACTCCCCTGGGCGAGCGCCAGCACGGCAACGGTCAACAACAGGATGTCGCTGATCGGGTAGGCCACCGACACCGTCAGGGCGAACCAGTCCACCGCGCCGGCGCGGACCGTGGGCCCAAGCACCGTGGACCAGGAGATCAGAGCGATCGAGCAGGTCACGGTCAGCCCGTCGATCAGGCGACGAGCGTTGTCGCCGGCCTCCGGCCGTGAAGGGAGAAGCCAGATAGCGACCACCGCAGCGGGCACGAACCCGAGGAAGCCGACGTCCGCGATCGAGGGAAAGGGGGTCTCTCGTCCCAGCCAGACCTCGTACACGGTCCAGACCGCTTGACCCGCGCCCCATGACGCACAGGCCAGCATGAGGTACACCCACGCTCGCCGCAGCCGGTCGCTGGAGCGCGCGGCACCGACAGCGCAACCGGCCGCACCGGCGAATGCGAACGACATCTCCATCACGTCGACCACTGCGACGTCGCCAGAGGATCCGAAAGGGCGCGTGAGAACAACCATCATCACTGCCAGCAGGGCCCCGGATGCGACAACGGCCGCACCCGCGAGGTCACGAGGCAGCTCGTCCGGCTCTCGGCGCAACATACACATCCGTTCATCGAAACCGGCGGGTGGATGACGAAGCAAACGGTATCTTGCCCAAAGGCCCAACCGCTGGAAAATGGGAATCGACCACCTGAGGAAGGACAACCGCCATGCTCCTCGTCCCCCCGGATCTGGCCGGCCGCGTTGGACCGGACCGGCGCAGAGCGGTGCGCAACGTGCTCCTGGGCGCGCTGGCTCCGGGCATCGCGTTGTGGTTGGTCATCACCGCGTTCGGCCAGCTGCTGACCGGACCTCTCGTGGGATGGAACCGCTCCGAGAGCGGTCTCAACCGGACGCTGCAGGACACAAGGACCCGGACCTGGGACTCGGTCACCGCGGTCTGGTCCTACGTCGGGAACACCGAGATCATCATCGGCGTCTGCGCCATCGTCGTCATGGCGCTGTGGTGGCGCACGAGGCGGTGGTGGTTTGCGGTCATCCCTGCCATCGCCATCAGCCTGCAGGCGACCATCTTCGTCACGGCGACACTCGCGACCGGACGCCCGCGCCCCGACGTCCCGCATCTGGACCCAGCCCCACCGACGTCGAGCTACCCCAGCGGTCATGTCGGCGCCAGCGTTGCGCTGTACACCTCCCTGGCCATCATGGCCACCACGATCGAGCGGACCTGGTTGCGCCGAACCGTGATCGGCCTGTGCTCCGTCATCCCCTTGCTGGTCGCGTACGCGCGCCTGTACCGGGGGATGCACCATCTCAGCGACGTCGTCGTCGGTGCGATCAACGGGTTGGTCTGTGCCGGGCTGGCGGCCAGCTGCCTGTCCCGCCGCCGCGAGCCGGCGATGGACGCTTCCAGGTAGATCAGGGCTTGTCGGCCGGGGTGATTGATGCTTCAGTCGGAGTACACGATGTGGTCCAGAAGCGGCGCCACATCGCTCTTTCTCGAACGGAGTCCTTGATGACGCCGCTTGCCGATGCCAGTGCCCCGTTCACCCCCGTCAGGGCTGGCGCCGATGCCGCCGTCCGTGAACGCCAGTCGCGCACCGAGTCCATCCTCACTGAGCTCGCGTGCTGCTCAACCGCCCGCGAGCGCCTCCGGCTGCAGCAGGAAGCTGTGCTGTTGAACCTCGCCTTGGCGGACAGCATCGCCAGTCGGTATGCAGGTCGCGGCATCGACCGGGACGACCTGGTCCAGGTGGGCCGGGTCGGTCTGCTCAAGGCCGTCGTCGGCTACCACGCCAACAAGGGGATGGGCTTCGCGGCCTACGCAACCCCGACGATCACCGGCGAGATCAAGCGATACTTCCGCGACTACGGCTGGATGGTCCGACCACCCCGCCGGCTGCAGGAGCTGCACGCCGAGGTGAGTACGGCCGAGACTGACCTTCAGCATCGCCTTCAACGGGCCCCGTCCGCCGGCGAGCTGGCCGACGCGCTCGGGATCGAGCCGGGAGAGCTCTCAGATGCGCTGGTGGCCCGGAGCGGCTACACCGCCCTCTCGCTGGATGCGCCCAACCGCGCCGACTCCGGCTCCTCCCTCGGCGACAGTCTGCCCGAGGACGTCGATCCCTACGCGGCAGTGGAACGGGCCGAGTGGCTACGACCCGTCCTGGCCGGGCTCACCGACCGCGAGCGTCGGGTCATCGGGCTGCGGTTCGTCGCCGGCCTGACCCAGGAGCAGATAGGTCGTCACCTCGGGGTCAGCCAGATGCAGGTGTCCCGGCTTCTCGGGCGGATTCTGTGCCGGATGCGCGACGACCTCGGGATCACCGACGCCGCGGAGATCGCCTGACGGAAGGCAACCAGCCCCCTGGACATCAGTGAGCCCCGGCCGTATCACGGTCGGGACTCATCGGCTCTGCGGGCTCAGGGAAGTCTCAGCCGACGCCGGGGCAGCTCTTGATGGCGTCGCCCAAAGCGGCGGCCTCGTCCGGCGTCATCTCGACCACCAAGCGTCCACCGCCCTCGATCGGCATGCGCAGAACGATGCCGCGGCCTTCCTTGGTGACCTCGAGCGGCCCGTCTCCGGTCCTCGGCTTCATCGCCGCCATGGGTAATCCCTCTTCCGTTGTTCTGCGTGGGACCTTTCGTGCGCCCCCCTTGCCACCATTATCGTGCCAAGATCCCCCTGCACGAAATCTGGATCGGACAGACTGTGCACCGTGCCTGAATTCGTGGGCAGCTGCCGCAACGCAGACGTCGAGACAAGGAGCTGACCGGACATGGCAGAGCACGAGACCGCACCCGACGCCCGGCGTTCGAGCTCAGCTGGGAGAGCCATCCTGTCCCACCTCGTCGACGGTGTGGCGACGGTGACCATCAACCGTCCCGAGGCGATGAACTCGCTGGACGTTGCCACCAAGGATCTCCTGCTCGCGACCCTGCAGCAGGTGGCGGAAGATCCCGCCGTCCGCTGTGTGGTGCTGACGGGCACCGGGCGGGCATTCTGCGTGGGCCAGGACCTGCGCGAACACATCGCCCTGCTCTCCAACCGGGACGAGTCCCTGTGGTCCACGGTGCCGGAGCACTACAACCCCATCGTTGAGCTGCTCTCGACCATGAACAAGCCAGTCATCGCCGCGATCAACGGTGTTGCCGCCGGCGCGGGAGCGTCCTTCGCGTTCGCCGCCGACCTGCGCATCATGGTGGACACCGGGGGTTTCAACCTCGCCTTTGCCGGCATCGCGTTGTCGTGCGACTCGGGAGCGAGCTGGACCCTGCCCCGACTCATCGGCACTGCCAGGGCCAAGGAGCTGCTGATGTTCCCCCGCACAGTCCCCGCGGACGAGGCGCTCGAGCTTGGCATGGTCAACCGCGTGGTCAGTGCCGAGGAGCTCCCCGACGTGGTCGGCACGCTCGCCCGGGCGCTGGCCGCCGGCCCGACCCTGGCCTACGGCGCCATCCGGCGGTCTGTGGACTTCTCAGCAGGTCACCCGCTGACGGAGTCCCTTGCCCAGGAAGCCGAGCAGATGGCGCTCACCGGAGGCAGCGAGGACCATGCGGCAGCGGTGGCGGCGTTCATCGCCAAGCAGGCGCCAACCTTCCAGGGGCGCTGAGGAGGCAAGGACCGGACAAGAGCCCCTCTCCTCGAGCTCAGGGGAGCTTCAGGGAGCCTGACGCATCAGCGTGTAGCCGTCGACGTCGTCAACCAGCACGTAGGTCGTACCGGGGTGCAGGGACTGGGCATACTCCAGCGGATCGGCAAGGGGCGGGCTCCAGCCCGCGTTGTCGTCGATCAGGACGAACTGGGGTACCACCGGAGCCGCACTGCCGACCCAGAACACGCGGGTTCTGTACGTCAGCCTGGCAATCAGACCAAGATCGGTCTCGATGGTGGCGCCGTCGGGGATCTTCGACAGGATTCGCTCTGCAGCCTGGGCTCGAGGACTGGCCTGGTAGGTCACTGGGTCGACCAGGTCGCGGAAGGGATAGCGCGGGCAGAGGAACAGCGCCACGAGCAGCGCCAGGGTCGGGGCCGAGAGGGCATACCAGCGCAAGGGTCGCCAGCGGCCGCGCCTTGCTCGCACCGCGCCGTCGACCAGGGCTGCGAACACGATCGGCATCAGCACCAGGTCGTAGTGGAACAGCTGGCCCCAGAAGTTCTCGTTGGTCGAGACGAAGCGCCAGGCCAGCGTCGGCAGCACCAGGATGACGAGCGGCGACCGCAGGGCCAGGAACGCCGTAACCCCCAGCAACAACAGGACCGTGGTTGCCCTGGGCCCAGGTGTCATCACCGCCAACAACACGTCGAGACCTTGCTGCAGCAGCGAGTCGCCCGTCCCCGGCCGCGCCCCCAGCCTGGAGAAGCCGGAGCTGCCCCCCGTGTTGAAGAACGGGATCAGGACGGTCATCGTGAGCGCGAACGAGGCGAGCCCGAAGACGCCAAGGCCGACGCCCCACCGCCGGGCGCCGACCAGCACCAGGACGAACCCGAGGACGGCGACGGTCAACCCGAGGTCCTCCTTCACCAGGACGAGGGGTGCCGCCCAGGCAACCACACGGGCCCAATGACCAGCCAGGAACGCCTCGAACGCGAACGCCAGCAACGGCACCGCGAGGGACACCTCATGGATGTCGAAGTCCACGGCGGCCTGGATGCCGTAGGACATGCCGAAGGCCAGCCCCACCGCGACGCCGGACCATCGGCCCAGATGACGCATCGCCGCGCGGGTCATCGGGACGACACCCAGGGCTATCGCCAGGGCCTGTCCGACGAGCAGCGTCACGGGGCCCGGGAACAGCCGGTAGAAGGGCGCGTACACCGCGATGGCGGGGTTCCAGTGGTCGCCCAGGAAGTTGTGACCGGCGCCTTCGAGATCGACGATCGGAGCCTGTAGCTGGGAGTAGTGACGGATCGCCTGCTCGAAGATCCCCAGGTCGAACGACCGTGTCCCCAGCCGCTGGAACCGGGCCACCGAGATGGTCGCGTAGACAGCGGCGAAGGCAAGCGCCATCACCCAGGGCAGCGCACGCTCCCAGGCGGGGCGACGTGGCCCTGCAGCCCTGGTGCCGTCGTTCTGTTCCGGCAGGCTTCCTGGAGCGCCAGCCGCCCCTGCCTGTATGACGGTGCGCCTCATCCGGTGCCCCTGAAGCAGCCGACCAGATGATCGTCGACGAGCCCGCAGGCCTGCATGGCGGCATACACGGTGGTGGGACCAACGAAGACAAACCCGTTACGTTTCAACGCTTTTGCGAGCGCAACGGACTCCGCTGAGGTCGCCGGGACCTCAGCGGCTGACGAAGGCTGCCGACGCCCGGCCGGCGCGAAGGACCAGATGAGCTCATCGAGACCACCCCGGTCCCTAAGCCCAACCACGGCGCGGGCGTTGGTGACCGCAGCCCTGATCTTGAGCCGGTTGCGGACGATGGTGGTGTCAGCCATCAGGCGTTGGTGGTCGGCCTCGCCGAAGGCTGCCACAACGTCCGCGTCGAACCCCGCAAAGGCTGCCCGGAAGCCGGCCCGCTTGCGCAGGATCGTGAGCCAGGAAAGCCCCGACTGGAATGCCTCGAGGGTCACCCGCTCGTAGAGCGGGCTCTCACCGTGGACCGCGACGCCCCACTCCTGGTCGTGATAGGCCATGTAGTCGGCCGTGCCCATGGCCCACGAACAGCGGGGCACACCCGTCTCGTCGACCGCGAGGCCTGTGGCGCCCAAAGCCGTTACGTACCCGACGAGGCAATCTGGGTCTCGAGCTCACGCAGGCGTGCGCCCAGGGCGTCGATCACCTCATCGACCTGGTCCATGCGGTACCCACGCAGCGCCCGGTCGAACGCCAGGTCGCCGATGTCGTCGGCGGACAGCGATGCGGTCGGGACGCCCGGGAAGGCGTGGCTGGAGACGGGGTCGGCCATGAAACCACCGATCCTGCCCATGACGGCAGCGGTCGTCAGGCCGATCAGCAGGACCACGACGAGCAGAAGGAACACGATCACGAGATGATCGTGCCATGCCTCACCTCGATCTGCCCGCTCGCGACCTCCGGCTGCGCGACCGGACCTTCGCCCCGGGCGAGACGGCACTTCTGGCGATCATCAACCGAACCCCCGACTCCTTCTACGACGAGGGGCGGTTCGTCGACGACCAGAAAGCCCTCTCGGCCGTCGCGCGCGCCGTGGCGGACGGCGCCGACGCCGTCGACGTCGGAGGCGTCAAGGCCGGCCCGGGGCCGGAGGTCAGCGCCGCCGAGGAGCTACGCCGAGTGGTGTCGTTCATCGCGGCAATTCGCGCGGCTCATCCCGACCTGCTGATCAGCATCGACACCTGGCGGGCCAGCGTCGCCGATGCCGCCTGTGCTGCGGGTGCCGACCTGGTCAACGACGCCTGGGCTGGTCACGACCCTGAGCTGTCTGCCGTGGCTGGGGCACATGGCGTGGGCTATGTCTGCGCTCACACAGGTGGCCATCTGCCGCGCACGGACCCGCACCGGGTGCGATACCACGACGTTGTCGCGGAGACCGTAGCCGATCTGACCCGCCAGGCCGAGACGGCGAGGGCAGCCGGGGTGCGCGACGACGCCCTGTTGATCGACGCCGCCCAGGACTTCGGCAAGAACACCTACCACTCCCTGCAGGTCACCGGTCAGGTCCACGCCCTGGTCGAGACGGGTTGGCCGGTCCTGCTGGCGGTGTCCAACAAGAAGTTCATCGCAGAGACGCTCGGCCTGAACGGCCGCAAGTCCGACCGCATCACCGGCACGCTGGCCACCACCGCGGTTGCGGTCTGGGAAGGCGTGCGGATGGTCCGGGCGCACGATGTGGCCCAGACCCGACAGGTGCTGGACATGGTTGCGGGGCTACGCACCGGCATACCGGCGCTGGCCAGGCGGGCTCTGGCCTGATCGGCTGGGACCCGGCTAGCCGACCTGCGAGTGCCCGGCTCCCGGCTGGGCCAACGAGGCGCTCAGCATGGTGACCAGCGCCGGCACGTCCTCCTCGGCCAGGCGCAGCGTCGCCCGGCAGATGTCGTCCTGCCAGATCGAGAGGACCACCCGGCCGGCGTCCGGATGTGACGACACCCGCAGCCGCCTGCCCTCCCGGTCGCGTCCGAGCAATGTGCTGCCCAGTCGCGGGATCGGCGAGACGGTCATCTCGTCAGTATGGGTCCGGAACCCACCCGCTCACCAGCGAATCGCGAAAAACCGCAGGTGAGGCCCCTATTCCGGACGCTTTGCGGTGATCTCATGGTCCCCGCTGGCGATGATGTGCACGGCCTCTTCCACATCGTCGGTGACGTGCAGGATGTCGACGTCGGCAAGGCTGATGGTTCCCGTGCCCGCAGCGGTCTGCCGCAGCCAGCTGAGCAGGCCACCCCAGTACTCCGTGCCCAGGAGGACAAGCGGGAAGGACGTGACCTTGCGTGTCTGTACCAGCGTCACGGCCTCGAAGAGCTCGTCCAGGGTGCCGAAGCCGCCCGGCAGGACGATGAACCCCCGTGCGTACTTCACGAACATGGTCTTGCGGGCGAAGAAGTAGCGGAAGTTGACACCAAGGTCGACGTAGCGGTTCAGACCCTGCTCGAACGGCAGCTCGATTCCGAGCCCGACCGACGTGCCACCAGCCTCGAAGGCGCCCTTGTTGACGGCCTCCATCGAGCCCGGCCCCCCACCCGTGATGACCGCGTAGCCCGCACGGACGAGCTCCCGGCCGACCGCGACCCCCAGGGCGTACCTGGGGTCGTCCGGCTTGGTGCGCGCCGAACCGAACACGCTGACAGCCGGGCCCAGCTCGGCCAGTGCCCCGAACCCCTCGACGAACTCGCTCTGGATCCGCATCACCCGCCACGGGTCGGCATGCAGCCAGTCCGCGGTGCCGTCGTTCTCCAGCAGCCGCTGGTCGGCTGTGGTCGGCGGCACCTGGCTGCGTCGCAGCGTGACGGGGCCGGTGTGGTAGTCGAAGCTCTTCTCGGTCACGGCACCAACCTATGCCTGAGGATCAGGCCAGCCAGCGCAGCAGGGCGGCCTCTACGTCGACCAGCTGGTGCACCGGGCAGTGCTCGTGGTCGTGGTGGGCCCAGTTCGGGTCCCCCGGGCCGAAGTTCACCGCCGGGATCGACAGCTGCGAGAACCGGGCCACATCGGTCCAGCCCTCCTTGGCTTGGACCGGCACGCCCAACGCCTCGACGAAGGCTCTGGCCGCCGGCAGGTGAAGCCCGGGCCGTGCGCCCTCTGCAAGGTCGGTCACGTCCACGGCATACCCCTCGAACAGCTCTGAGACGTGGGCCAGCGCCTGGGCACCCGACCTGTTCGGGGCGAACCGGTAGTTGACGCTGACCACGCACTCGTCGGGGATGATGTTGCCGGCGACTCCGCCCCGGATGCCCACGGCGTTCATCGCCTCGTGGTAGTCGAGGCCGTCCACCTCGACGGTCTGCGGCTCATAGGCCACCAACCGGCCCAGGATCTTGGCCGCCTCGTGGATCGCGTTGTGACCGTTCCACGGCCGCGCCGAGTGTGCCGCCCTGCCGCTGGCTGTGACATCCACGCGCAGGGTGCCCTTGCAACCGCCCTCCACGGCACCATCGGTCGGCTCGAGCAGCACCGCGAAGTCGGCCCGCAGCAGCTCCGGGCTGTTGAGACCCACTCGCGCGAGGCCGTTGCGTTCGCTCTCGACCTCCTCACAGTCGTAGAACACGTACGTGACGTCCCGGGTCGGCTCGGAGAGCGCGGCGGCCAGCCGTAGCTGCACCGCCACGCCGCCCTTCATGTCGCAGGTGCCGCGCCCAACGAGGTTGTCACCTTCGCGGCGGGTCGGAAGGTTCGGCGGGTCGGTCAGCGGGACCGTGTCGAGGTGACCGGCCAGCACGACACGCTCCCGGCGCCCAAGGTCGGTGCGGGCGATGATCGTGTGCCCGTCGCGGGTCAGCTCCAGGTGGCTCAGCGGGCGAAGGGCGGCTTCGACCGCGTCCGCGATCTGCTGCTCGTTGCCGCTGACCGACTCGATGTCGCACAGGGCTGCGGTCAGGGTCACGACGTCGGTTCCTAGGTCGAGCATGGGTGTGGAAGGCATGACAGGCAGGGTATCCGGCGGGGGCTCCCCGCCGGTTGAGCCCCTCACCTTAGGCTTGTCCCATGACGAGCGAGCGCAGGGCATGGGGCTACGGACTGGCGACGGTCACCGTGGACGGCCAGGTGCTCGACACGTGGTTCCCGGCACCGGCGATGGGACCCGCTGACGCCGAGGAGCCCTACGGTCCGCCGGCCGAGCTCGCTGCGGCGGCAAAGGATGACCCCCGGCGCGGAGTGCGCGCGCAGGTCATCCATGTCTCGATCGACCTCGACGCCAGGCCCACCGACGTCTCGGACGCCTACCTGCGTCTGCACCTCCTCTCGCACCGCCTCGTGAAGCCCAACACGGTCAACCTCGACGGCCTCTTCGGCGTGCTCAACAACGTCGTATGGACGAACGTGGGGCCCTGCCCCGTCGAGGACTTCGAGCGCACCCGGATGCGGTTGCGCCACTCCGGCGCCGTCCAGGTCTCCAGCGTCGACAAGATCCCGCGGATGACCGACTACGTGGTGCCGAGCGGGGTGCGCATCGCCGACGCCGACCGGGTGCGTCTGGGTGCCTACCTGGCCGAGGGAACCACGGTGATGCACGAGGGGTTCGTCAACTTCAACGCCGGGACCCTTGGCACCTCGATGGTCGAGGGCCGGATTGTGCAGGGCGTCGTGGTGGGCAACGGCTCGGACATCGGCGGCGGGGCGTCGATCATGGGGACGCTCTCCGGCGGCGGCACCGACCGGATCAGCATCGGTGAACGCTGCCTGCTGGGAGCGGAGTCGGGAATCGGGATCTCCCTGGGCGACGACTGCGTCGTCGAGGCCGGGCTCTACGTCACCGCCGGCACCAAGGTCACGCTGGAGGACGGCAGGGTCGTCAAGGCCAGGGAGCTGTCCGGCAGCTCAGGGATGCTGTTCCTGCGCAACTCGGTCACCGGTGCGGTCGAGGTGCGGTCACGCACCGGTCAGGGCATCACCTTGAACTCGGCCCTCCATGCCAACAGCTGAACACCTGTTTCCCCACACTGCAGTCGGTCACGGCCGACGTCGTCGTCGGTGGGTCGGTCGACTCCTGCTGCTGGTCATCGTCGCGATGGTGGTCGGCGCCGGCTACTTCGGTCTCACCACGTTCACGACCAACTTCGGCCAGCCGTCGTGTCGTGCGACGGCCCTCGGCAAGGAGGTGACGTTCTCGCCGGAGCAGAGCGCCAACGCCGCCACGATCACCGCCATCGCCCTGCGACGCGGCCTGCCGGCACGGGCGGCCACCATCGCCAACGCGACGGCGATCCAGGAGTCCAGACTGCGCAACATCAAGTTCGGCGACCGCGACTCCCTCGGCTTGTTCCAGCAGCGCCCGAGCCAGGGATGGGGCACCGTGGAGCAGATCCTGGACCCCGTCTTCGCGACCAACGCCTTTTACGACGCACTGACCAAGATCGACGGCTACCAGACCATGGAGATCACCAAGGTGGCCCAGGCCGTCCAGCGCAGTGGCGCCCCCGAGGCCTACGCGGACCACGAGCAGGAGGGGCGCGTCCTCGCCTCGGCCCTCGCCGGCCACTCCCCGGGCGGCATCGGCTGCCGTCTGGACCCCGCGACGGCAAGCACCCCGGCGGCAACCCTTGCCGCTCGCCTGACTGCCGAGCTGGGCGTGCTCGCCAAGGCTGACGGGGCCATCGTCCGCGTCACGGGTCGAAACGCGCAGGAGGCGTGGGCAGCAGGTTCCTGGGCTGTGGCCCATGCCGAGAACGATGGCATCACCGCGGTCACCGTCGGCAACCGCGCCTGGACCCGGGCGCGCGCTGCGAGCGCCTGGTCGTGGCAGGCCGCAGACGAGGCCATCCCGGCAACGTCTGTGACAATCACCCGACGCTGAACGAGGAGCCAGAAACAGGTTTGCTCAGCCCAGGCCGCCCCTGGCCACAGATTCGTGGCTCCGGAGCGGCTTGAGCTGAGCAAGGAGGCTCAGACCCAGAGGTTCAGTGGGGGCGACTGGTGACCGGCAGGTACTTGCGCTCGGAGGCCCCGATGTAGACCTGACGCGGACGACCGATCTTGGTCTCCGGATCCTGCATCATCTCGCGCCACTGGGCGATCCAGCCGGGCAGCCGGCCCAGCGCAAACAGAACGGTGAACATCTTGGGCGGGAAGCCCATCGCCTTGTAGATCAGACCGGTGTAGAAGTCGACGTTCGGGTAGAGCTTGCGCTCGATGAAGTACTCGTCCGAGAGCGCCACCTGCTCCAGCTTGAGCGCGATGTCAAGCAGCTCGTCGCGGTGGCCGAGCTTCTGCAGGAGCTCGTCGGCGGTCGCCTTGACGATGGCCGCGCGCGGGTCGTAGTTCTTGTAGACCCGGTGCCCGAAGCCCATGAGCTTGACGCCGTCCTCCTTGGCCTTGACCTTGCGCACGAACTCATCGACGTCGCCGCCATCGGCCTTGATCTGCTCGAGCATCTCGAGCACCGCCTGGTTGGCGCCGCCGTGCAGCGGCCCGAACAGCGCGTTGATGCCGGCCGAGATCGAGGCGAACAGGTTGGCGTGCGATGAGCCGACCATGCGCACCGTCGACGTGGAGCAGTTCTGCTCGTGGTCGGCGTGCAGGATCAGCAGCTGGTCGAGCGCCTTGACCATGACCGGGTCGACGTAGTACGGCTCAGCCGGGAACCCGAACGTCATCCGCAGGAAGTTCTCGGTCAGCGACAGGTTGTTGTCCGGGTAGAGGAACGGCTGGCCGATGCTCTTCTTGTAGGCGTATGCCGCAAGGGTCGGCAGCTTGGCCATGAGGCGGACGGTCGAGATCTCGACCTGCTCCTCGTCAAAGGGGTCCAGGCTGTCCTGGTAGAACGTCGAGAGCGCCGAGACCGCCGAGGACAGCACCGGCATCGGGTGCGCGTCGCGCGGAAAGCCGTTGAAGAAGCTCCTGAGGTCCTCATGCAGCAGGGTGTGGCGGCGGATCCGGGCGTCGAAGTCGGCCAGCTGCGGAGCGGTGGGGAGATCGCCGTAGATCAGCAGGTAGGAGGTCTCCAGGAACGTGGAGCCGTCGGCCAGCTGCTCGATCGGGTAACCGCGGTAGCGAAGGATGCCGGCATCGCCGTCGATGTAGGTGATCGCGGAGCGGCACGCCGCGGTGTTGACGAAGCCCGGGTCAAGGGTGACGTTGCCCGTTTCCTTCATCAGCTTCGAGATGTCGTAGGCGTCATTGCCCTCGGTCGACTCGACCAGTGGGAGCTGGAGCTCTTTGTCGCCGGTCCGAAGAACCACGTCGGATGCGTCTTGGCTCATGAAGTTCTTGCCCTCCTTGTTGACCGGCTCCATTGCCGGGCCATGCGTTGCGAGCACGTTACTCCACGTCAATACGGGGGGGGGTACCGACCCCCCCGTCGGCCTATATCACAGGCGGCCACGATCGGCCAGGCGTCTGACGGCTGAGCCGATCCGTTCGTCCGTGGCAGTCAGAGCGACGCGCACGTGACTCGCCCCCGCCGGGCCATAGAAGCTGCCCGGCGCCACCAGGATGCCCAGGTCGGCCAGCTCGGCAACCAGGGACCAGTCGGTGCCAGGTACCCTGCCGGAGCCCGCATCCGCGTCGGAGCCATCCCTGGTCGTCCACAGGTAAAGTCCCGCATCCGAGAGCTCGATGCGATACCCGGCGCCCTCGAGTGCGGACCTGAGCAAGCCTCGCCGTATGCCGTAACGCGCCTTCTGCTGGGCCACATGGGTGTCGTCCACCAGGGCCGCGACCATCGCCTGCTGAACCGGCCAGGGCACCATCATCCCTGCGTGCTTGCGGATCTCGAGCAGCCGGCCGACCAGGGCCGGGTCCCCCGCCACGAACGCAGCCCGATAACCGGCCATGTTGCTCTGCTTGCTCAGGGAGTAGACGGCCAGCAGCCCCTCATGGCTGCCATCACACACCCGTGGGTCAAGGATGCTCGGCACCGCTCCCGGAGTGGGCAACCCCGACCCCGGCGCGATGTCATCGGTCCGCCAGTCCAGCTCGGCGTAGCACTCGTCACTCGCGACGACCACCCCGTGACGCCGGGCCCATCGGACGATCTTCGCGAGATGCTCGATGCCCTGCACCCGCCCCGTGGGGTTGCTGGGACTGTTGACCCACAACAGCTTCGGCGTCGTCGCGGAGGTCAGCGGTCCCAAACCCGTCAGGCTGTGCATCGGCAGCGGCGAGGCGCCGGCGATCCTGGCCCCCACGTCGTACGTCGGATAGGCAACTGCCGGGAACGCGACCACATCACCGTGGCCGGCGCCGAGCAGCGTCGGCAGCCAGGCCACCAGCTCCTTGCTGCCCATCGTCGGCAGGACCCCGTCAGGGTTCACGTCCGGAACGCCCCGACGCCGCGCGAACCACGCTGCGACGGCCTCCCGCAGAGTGGGTGTGCCCCACGTCTGCGGATAGCCGTGTGCGTCGGAGGCCGACGTCAGGGCGTCCCTGACGACGTCCGGGGTGGGGTCGACCGGAGTCCCTACCGAGAGGTCGACGAGCCCCTCAGCATGAGAACTCGCCCGCCCCTTGTCAGGAGCGAGCGAGTCCCATGGGAAGTCTGGAAGGCGATCCATCATCGGCCCACCCCGATGGCCCGTCGGCCCTATTCGGCGTGTCCCTGCGGGGGGAG
>JANOHS010000229.1:0-5163 GCA_031406655.1 Micrococcales bacterium | reverse complement strand
CGGACGAAGTGAGCAGGACTGACGAGCAAGGAGTGATGATGATGTTGATGCGAACCGATCCCTTCCGTGAGCTCGACCGTCTTGCCGAGCAGGTCTTCGGTACGACCACCCGCCCGGCGGTCATGCCGATGGACGCTTGGCGTCAGGGGGACGAGTTCATCGTCGAGTTCGACCTGCCCGGGGTGAAGGCTCAGGATGTCGATCTTGACGTCGAGCGCAACGTGCTCACGGTCAAGGCCGAACGCCCCGTCAACGACGGCCGGGACGGGGAGATGATCGCTGCCGAGCGCCCTCGCGGCGTCTTCAGCCGGCAGCTGTTCCTGGGGGACAACCTGGACACGGACCGGGTGCAGGCCGAGTACGACGCCGGGGTGCTCCGGCTGACCATCCCGATCTCCGAGAAGGCCAAGCCGCGCAAGATCGAGATCGCCAGCAACGGCGAGCGCCAGGCGATCAGGTCCTGACCCGACGGCTGAAGTAGTTCCGGGTTCACCGCCGGCGCGACCTGCGCTCACCCCCGAACGCTGGTCGCGCCTGCGGCCGTCCGTTCCACGCTGACTGGCAGGAAGAGACCAATGACCCTCGTGGAGTTTCTCGAGGCGCGGCTGGCCGAGGATGAGCTGATGGCAAACGCCGCGATCGAGGGTGCCGCCGACTGGCACGTGTTCTACAGCTATCGGGATATCAAGGACGGTGATGGCCACTACGTCGTGCTCGCCGACAGTCACTTTCCCACGGTCGGGCAAGCCGCACACATCGCCCGGCACAGCCCTGCCCACATCCTGCGCCGGTGTGAGGCAGCCCGGATGGTCATCGCCGAGTTCCTCCGCCTGGATGCCCTCGACGACCGGCTCGCTCGCAACGCCGCGGAGTTCGCGCTACGACAGCTGGCCAGCGTTCACTTCGACCACGCCGACTTCGACCAGTCCTGGGTCTGACCCACCAGAGTCGGAAGCCGCGGGCCCGCGTCAGCCCAGACCCGTCGGACAGGTCAAGGTGAGCCAGTCATGACCAGATCGCCTGACCGATGGCCACGCCGAGGAAGGCGGAACCAAGCCCGGCAACGATGCTGGCCACGACATTGGTGGCGGCGAAGAGCCGGGCGTCGTCCTCCAGCAGGCGAAGCGTCTCGTAGGAGAACGTGGAGTAGGTGGTCAGCGCACCGCAGAACCCGGTGCCCAGCACAAGCTGGACCTGGGCTGAGGCGCCGCCGGCTGCGACAGCTCCGCTGAGTATGCCCAGGATCAGTGACCCGATCACGTTGACCGTGAAGGTGCCCCAGGGGAATACCGTGTCGCGGCGGGTCTGGATGGCCCGGTCTGTCAGGTACCGCAGCGGTGCCCCGATGGCTGCACCGGCAATCACCAGCAGCAGGCTCACCGGTCGTTGCCAGACGCGTCGAGAGGGGCATGCCCGCCACCGACCCCGTCGGGGTTCGTGCCGACGTAGCGGATCACCTCGCAGTCGTCGAGGATGACCAGTCCCTCGGTCACGAGCTCGTCGAGCTGGGGCAGGAACTCGCGGATGCGTTCGTGGCTGTCGACGATCACGATCACCACGGGCAGGTCCTCGGACAGGCTGAGGATCCGTGCGGTGTGGATCCGGCTCGATGCTCCGAATCCCTCAACGCCGTGCAGGACCGTTGCCCCCGCCAGACCGGCCTCGTGGGCGCGGTGGACGATCTCGCTGAACAACGGCCTGTGGTGCCAGTGACCGGAGTCTCCGACGATGATCGTGAGCCGTTGTGCGGTGCCGGTGAGTCTCATCGGATCCTCCAGTTGACCAGGCGTCGGGTTGCGGTTGCCGTCGTCCAGACGGCCAGCAACGCGCCGACGGGGGTGAGCGCGAGGTAGAGCAGGGCCGTGCCCGGATGAGCACCGGCTACGAGTCCTTGTACGTCGACCGTGTAGGTGGAGAAGGTCGTGAACCCGCCCAGGACCCCGGTCCCGAGGAACGGCCGGAGCAGCCGCTGTCTGGTCCAGATCTCGGTGATCAGGACCATCAGGACACCGATCAGCGCGCAGCCAAGGACGTTGACCCACAGTGTGCTGAGCGGGAAGGCCCCGGCAGGCGTCGGCCACGCCGCTCCGACCAGGAATCGCGCTGCCGCGCCGGTCGCGCCGCCGGCCGCGATCGTGGCCAGCATGGCGGCCTCCTCACGTCCACGAGTGCCGTGTCCGGCGGGGCGCAGGTCGGTGTCGGGGTCGCCCGGTTCGCGGGCAGCGGCGTCTGTCCCGCCTGTGGACTGGTGATCCGCCACCGATGCACCTTCCTATGGACAGCGTCGCAGTTTACCCATCCGCATTGTCGGACACCGGCAGCTCGACATGCCCTGATCCTGCAGCGTCGACCACTGGGGTGGCATCCTGCAGGCAGGAGGCGAGCTGTCCCGGGTGTCGGAGCGGCAGCCCTCGCGTCATTGAGTATTGAGGGAGGCGTCCGTGGACGCGGTCGGGTACCAGCGGTTCACCGACCATCTGGTGATGTGGGCTCGCGGCGAGCCAGCCGTGAGTGGCTTGGTCGCGGTCGGGTCGACAGCCGCCGTGACGCACAACCCGGACGACTGGTCAGATCACGATGTCATCGTCGTCGCAGCTGCCGAAGCCGTCGCCGGGCTTCTCCGGGACCCTTCATGGCTGCCAGATGCCGGACGCATCGTGCTGTGGCACCAGGAGACGACTGACGGACGCGCCGCCGTGTATGACGACGGCCACCTGATCGAGCTTGCCGTGTTCGGCGCCGCCGAGATCCCTTCGACCAGCGTCAACGACCATCGAGTCCTCGTGGACAAGTCGAATCTCACCGCGACGTTCGCCACTCTGAAGGCCGACACCGCACGGCGCGTCGCCGGGTACGACCCGACCGGCTCAGGACGGTTCGCGCAGATCGTGGTGCAGCTGGTCATCGGCCTCGGCAGGGACGCCCGCGGCGAGGCGCTGTCGGCCCACGAGCGGATCCGGGGTCAGGCACTGACACATCTGCTGAGCCTGGTCCGTGACTTCGTGCCGGCTGAGAACGACACGCCGCTTGATGGTCTTGACGCCTACCGCAGGGTCGAGCTGGGCCACCCGGAGATCGGCCGCCGCCTCAGCACGGCGCTCACCGCTTCGCTACCGGAGCTCGCCGACACGATGCTTTCGCTGATGCAGGAGTACCTGGTCGACCGGGTACCGGCCTTCTCAGCCCAGTCGCTGGCGGCAGTCCGTGCGGTGGCGGCCAGGCTTTAGTCGACGCGGACACACTAGGTCCCGCTTGGGTCACTGTGCTTGCGGTACGCACCAGCCGTTGGCAGGATCGTGAGCGCCACTTCGCAACCCACGTCATCAAGGAGTCGTCATCAGTCATTCAGTCCCCGCGGCGAGCGTCCCCGAAGGCACCGTTACCGGAGTCGGAGAGTATGCCGTCGGCAACAACGGCAGCTACTTCGCCGTCGGTCGCAAATGCCGCCACCTGCGCGCCGACCTCGCGGGCGGCAGCATCGACGAAGGCGGCTGTCTTGTGTGCCCTTGGCACGGGTCGAAATACGACGTGAGCACAGGGCGGATGGTCGAGGGCCCGCAGGGGATCTTCGCCAAGATCCCCGGTCTGGGTGAGAGCTTCAAAGCCCTCGCTCGGGTGTTTCCGCTCAAACGCGGCAAGGTCGAACGACGCGGCTCTGCCCTGCACGTCGAGTAGTTAGCGGGGCGGCCGGCGTCAGGGTCACTGCAGGCCAGCCCCGTTCCCTCCGCCACAACCTGCCAGGAACCGTTCAGATACTGCAGAAAGTACTGCTCGCCTCCGGATGGTGGTGAGAACGCCTGGGCGTAGCTGTTGGTGCAGCGCTCGATCCGCACGTCAGGGGTCCCGGCGCTGGGGGAGCGACCCTCGAACTTGTCCGCCAGCTCGGTCAGCATGCGCGAGGAACAGGCGGTGCGAGACGATCCGGTCAAGCCC
The DNA here is from genome assembly GCA_031406655.1 of Micrococcales bacterium. GTDB lineage: Bacteria > Actinomycetota > Actinomycetes > Actinomycetales > Dermatophilaceae > UBA4719. The sequence goes on along the minus strand of JANOHS010000229.1, from coordinate 1,230 downwards.
GGCGGGACAACCTCGGGCTCGGTGGACGGCCTCGCGGCAGGGTGATTTGGTTGACAGGGAAGCTGTCCTCGCCATACAGGTGAAGTCCCACGACAGCGATCAGTGGGGCACCACCGTGATCGGACAGCGAATGCCGGGAGCCCGGCTCAGTCGCGCGTCGGCCGTCAGGAGACTGCATTCGAGAAGCTCCGCCAAGGCGACGTACGAGGCGTCGCAGGCCGACAGGTTGTCCCGGAGCTCCCAGACCCGATCGAGCAGTGAGAACACGGGGTACCGCGTCATTCCGAGACGTCGGAAGGCGTCCAAGGCGGTCCACCCGGAGTCGGGCGCCAGCCGTTCCACACTAACCAGCCGGCGTAGTCCGTCGGCGACCTCTGAGTCAATGAGGTGTGGAGCGTGCAGCTGTTCACTGGCAAGAGCACTCCTGGCAGGGCCGACGTTGAGCAGTGCAGACAGGGCCGCCGATGCATCGACCACGATCACCTTTCGGCGCGCCCAGCGTCCAGGTCGCGCAGGATCGTCCCGGCTTTGACACCGAGATCGGGCAGGATGCCGAGCAACGACGGGTTGTCCGCCCTGCGCGACACCTCAGCGAGCTCCCTTACCGCTAGTGCTCCTACCGACGTTGCGTCACGAGCTGCGAGCCGCTCCAGACGCGCGACGACCTCATCAGGCACGTTCCTCAGGTAAAGAGTTCTCATGTCGCAATATGCTAGCAAAGAGCTTGCATGTCGCCAAGAGCAAGCCTTTCGGTGGCTGCTCAGGAGGCGCCCTCGAACAGCGGGCGCTCGGATGAGACAAGTCCTTCCAGCCGGCTGTCGAGGGTCTGGTAGGCGAGCCGGCCGGGCGGTCCTCACGAGAGACGGTGAGCCGGGTTGCGGTCGTTCGGTGGAGCGGCGAGCATGGCGGCGTGACGAAGCAGCACCGTGCCGACATGTTCATGGACCTTCACGATGACCCGCGCGAGGGCGGCCCGTCGCTTGGCGACGAGCGCGCAACGCTCCTTGAGTTCCTGCGTTGCCAGCGCCTGACGCTGCAGGTCAAGTGCGAGGGGCTTGACGCCGCCCAGCTCGCCCGCCGCGCCGTCGAGCCGTCGACGATGTCGCTGCTTGGCCTGGTGCGACACATGGCGGAGGTCGAACGCGCGTGGTTTCGCCGGCGGTTCGCAGGTCAGGACGTGCCGAGGCGCTACCAGTCCGACGCCGAGCCCGACGGCGACTTCGACGGCGC
>JANOHS010000189.1:0-3290 GCA_031406655.1 Micrococcales bacterium | reverse complement strand
GTGCCGTTGTCGGTGGTCGATGGCAGGCTTTCGCAGGTGATGACGACCATAGATCAAAGCGGAGACAAAGTGGCTACACTTGTGGTCATGACCTTGGGCGAACAGATGGCACTGAAGGATGTCAAGAACCACCTTTCTGAGGTTGTCGAGAGGGTGGAGCGCGAGCACGAAAGGGTCGTGATCACCAAGCACGGACGTCCTGCCGCGGTCGTGGTCAGCGTGGACGACCTGGAGTCGCTGGAGCAGACGCTGGACATTCTGTCCAGGCCGGCCCTGATCAAGCAGATCCGCGAAAGTCTTGCCGAGCTCAGGGATGAAGGTGCACAGGAGCTGTCCAAGGAGGAGGCACTGGCCCTCATTCCCCGCTCGTGACCGATGAGCCGTTCGCCATCGCCTGGACAGCAACATCCCGCCGGGCAATGTCCCGACTCCCGCAGAAGATAGGCACTGCAGTCGTCGAGCTCTGCCATGGGCCGTTGGCGGACAGCCCGGCGAGGCTCGGTAAGCCGCTTCGGTTCGAGCTGGAAGGGCTGTACTGCGCACGGCGAGGTGACTATCGCGTCATCTACCGTATCGATTCAGCAGGGCATTGCGTCCAGATCGTGGCCATCGAGCACCGGGCGGACGCTTACCGGACGCGTTAGCGGCATGGACATGACTTAACATCATGAAGCGGCGAGACCTGATGAAGGGACGACCATGAGAGTGACTGCCGCGGCCACCCGCACTGGCGCCTGGTGGGCAATTGAGGTGCCAAGCGTGGCAGGAGGACTGCACACCCAAGCCCGACGACTTGACCAGGTCGCCTCCGCTGTCGCCGACGCTGTAGCACTTGTGGTCGACGTCGCTCCCGGCACGATCGACGTGGAGGTCATCCCACAGCTGGCGCAGCGAGATGCTGAGCTCGTCGACGCCGCACGCGCCGCCTCCCAAAAAGCCGTCCGCGCTGCCGAACGCGCCTCCAGACTCTCGCCCGCGTTGCTCATTCGCTACCCCGTGGCTGGGACCCGCGCGCGAGCCTCGTGGTAGGTCAGGCCGGTCAGCATCAACAGGTCCACTACTGCCGACCGCACCTGGGCGCGAATGACTTCAGCGGACAGACCCGCGTTCGGCGCTGCGACCGAGCTGTCCTGCGCGATCGCGGTCAGGGCGTCCCGAGAGCCCTCAGCCAGCTCTCGCTCACGGAGCCGATCGGCGATCTCACCGGTGACGACCGCCAGTGAGGAGACCAGGTCAACGTAAGCCGCCGGGACGACCTCGCCCTCCGAGAGCGCAACGGACGCGCGCCGTACCAGCACACGGACGTTGCGAATCGCCCGGTCCAGGGGTTCGACCAGGTCGGCGATCGCCTGGACGGCTGGCAGGTGCCGGCGTCGAAAAGGTGAGAGCCGGAATACGGCGATGCCTTCGGCCGACAGGCCACGCAGCTCGTCCAATGCGTGCTCTGAGTCCCGGGCATCGGCCAACGCCTCGGTGGCCAGGTCGAGGTCGCTCTGACGCAGTGCGGTTGCCGTGGAGGCGAGGATCGCGGACAGCTTGGCGACCACGATCGCCGCCTGAGCACGTGGCCGCCGCAGCGGGGAGGCAGGGGCGATCGTCGCGGCCAGGAGCGCGACGGTGCCACCCACCGCGGCATCGAGCCAGCGACTCAGGCCCTGCCCCGGTTGGACCAACAGCGTCGTGACGATGATCGACTGCACCCCGGCCTGTGTCACCAGCAGCGTGCCCTGCCCGAACAGGACGGCGATCGACATGGCCGTCGTGGCCACGAGCGCGATCTGCCAGACCCCTGAACCAAAGAAGGAAACGAAGATGTCCCCGACCAGGACTCCGATCGCCACTCCGATCGTCACGTCGATGACGCGGCGAAGTCGCTGTCCATAGGACATGCCCAGGCTGATCATGACGGTGACCGGCGCGAAGAAGGCACTCTCGTGATGGAGCAGCGACGTGGCGACCCACCAGGCCGCCGCGGCGGCAAGGGCGCATTGCACGATGAAGAAGAACCGGTGGCGAAGCCGGGTCAGCCGTTGGTGAACCGACGCCAGGGAACGCCGACCTGCCCGTGGCGCCAATGATGCGCCCCGAGATCGCCACCAGTCGATCGAGGAGGTCATCACAGTGAGCCGTTCTGGTTGTGGGCAACACCAACTGAGGGCTCCACCGTAGACACACGTCGTGGTGATCTGAATAGGCGAACCAGCTCTGAGTCAGCGGTTTGCCGAGGAGGCTAGGTCCGAGATCAGGTCGTCGTGGCCCAGCAACGAGGTTGCGACCAGCTGACGGACCGAGGCGGCGTCGTCCAGCTCGAGGGCGGCGTGTGCCAGGGAGGTGCAGCGGGCAAGGTCCAGTGCGCGCGTTCGCGCCTTGACCGCGGGGACCGAGTTGGGAGAGACACTGAGCTCGCGGACTCCGAGTTCGAACAGGACCGGTATGGCGGCGGGGTCGGCTGCCGCCTCTCCGCAGACGGCGACCGGGACCCGGCCGGCCGTGGCGATGCAGACGCGCTGAACCAATGCAAGTACGCCGGGGTCAAGCGGGTCGGAAAGCGTTGCCACTGAAGGGTTTCCCCGCTCCGCCGCGAGGGTGTACTGGGTCAGGTCGTTCGTTCCGATGCTGATGAAGTCCAGGTGCGGCAGGAACGTCGCGATCTTCAGGGCGGCGGCAGGCACTTCGACCATCATGCCGACGCGCAGTCCTTCGGGCAGGCCGTCGGGGCCGGCGGCTTCCTCGAGCACCCCCCGTGCGTCCCTTAGCTCGGCAATGGTTGTCACCATCGGGAACATCACGCTGGTCGGCGCCGTTCGGGCCACCTGGCAGATGGCGGTGAGCTGGTCGAGCAGCAGGTCACGCCGCTCCAGCGAGAGCCGGATCCCGCGGTGGCCGAGGAACGGGTTGTCCTCCACCGGCATCGGCAGGTAGGCCAGCGGTTTGTCCCCGCCCACGTCCAGGGTGCGGAAGGTGACCCGGCGCCCACCCATGGCGTCGGCGATGGCGAGGTACTCCGCTACCTGCTCCTGCAGGCTGGGTGCCTGGTCGCGGCCCAGGAACAGGAACTCGGTGCGGACCAGACCGGCGCTGTCCGCGCCGTCGTCGGTCGCTGCCCGGGCGTCGGCGCGTGAGCCCAGGTTGGCGGCGACCTCGACCCGGGTGCCGTCCAGGGTGAACGCGAGCTCCCCTGCGGCAGCTCGGTGTTCGCGCTGTTCCGCCTCCAGCACCGCGGCCCGATGCCGTAAGCGTCTCAACGTCGCGGCAGGCGGGTCGATGACAAGCTCGCCGGTGGCGCCGTC
>JANOHS010000185.1:0-3625 GCA_031406655.1 Micrococcales bacterium | reverse complement strand
CGACCTGCGCGTTGTCCTGAGGCAGCACCCTGACGTCGCCACCTCCCTGGAGGTCGGTCTCGAGGCCCTCCTGCCCGAGCCAGTAGCGCAAGGCGATGTCCTGGGTGTTGCCAAGGGAAGGCGTGCTCACCGTGGTGCCCTTGAGGTCTGCTGCCCGGGTGATCGACGGATCCACCACCAGCGAGGCCCCCCCGGCCGCTGCCCCGGCAACGATGGTGACGGCCTTGCCCTCGGAGTTGATGAAGGCGTTGGTCGCAGGACCGGGGCCAACGTACGTGGCGTCGATGGCGCCGGACTTCAGGGCCTCCATCGCGGCCGGTCCGGCGTTGAAGGTCGAGACCTCGAGCTTGGTCGCGCCGAGATGGCTGGTGAAGAAGCGTTCCTTGTCAGCGACGATCGCCGTGGCGTGGGTGAGATTGGGGAAGTAGCCCAGGCGCACCTGCGCCGGAGCCGCGCCCAACGCCTGCGAGTCACCGCCACAACCGGACATCCCCAGGGTCGTGGCGACGGCGCCAAGAACCAGGGCAACGCGGGCAAGCGGTCGGGACATCAGGAGCTCCAGGTGTGCAGTGCGGCTGCTGGCCGCACCTCGTCGGAGCTGACCATTTCCTCTGTGACAGGTGGAGTTTTCTATAGTTCTACGTTATTGGTCAAATAACTTCTCGTTATGTCTCGGTGGGTGGACCGGATCCAGCTGCCAGAGCCCGCAGTGCGATCCGCACGATGTCACCGGGCCCGACGTCCTTACCCGTATCGACTGCCAGCGTGGGTCCGAGTCCCAGCGGGCGCGCCGACTCCTGGGCCTGCTCCGATGAGCACCAGACCTCGAGGGCCCTGGCAGGATCAAGCCCGCACCCTCGAAGGCCTTCCAGCACGAGACTCGCGTCCTCCTGCCGGAAGGCGCGCTCCAGCACCCCGCCGGTCGGCGAGTCCTGAAGAAGTGCCCAGAGCACGCCGGGGACGCTCTCCTGGGCGATGTTCTTGATGACGTCCCGGGCGAACAACGGGATGCCCAGCTCGGTGGCGAGCTGTCGACCGAGGGCGCTCTTCCCGGGGCCTGGCAGGCCGTTGACCAGAACGACGACTTTTCGGCAGTGCGCCGTCGCGTACGGCTCGGTCGGCCAGTTCTCTCGCCTCACGACGTACAAGACGTGGTCCTGCCAGGCATTGACGCCGTCTGCGCCCGGCAGCCAGAGCATGCGCGGCGAGAAGCCTTCGCGCGCAAATCCCAGTGACCGCAACAGGCCGGCCGAGGTCAGGTTGCCCGGCTGGACTGCGGCCGCGATCCGGTGCAGACCCATCCCGCCGGAAGTCCCGGGTGCGAAGGCCAGGTCCAGGACCAGCCGCAGGCCATCCGCGAACAGCCCGCGACCGGCGTACGGATCGTAGGCGTCGTAGCCGATCGCGGCGGACTCGAAGCGGCCACGCACCACGTCGACGACATTGATCTTGCCCACGATGTCGTGGTCACCTTCGGGGTCGAGTGCGTGGACGAGGAATGTGCGGTGGTCATGCGACTGCACCGCCAGATGTCTCTCGAGATCCTCAGGGTCGACCGGGTTCCACCGGGACAGCCGTTGGCGCGACTGTTCAACGGCCAGGCGGTATGGCGCCACGTCCTGCGCGCGGACCGTGCAGACCCGGACGCGATCGCCTCGGGCCTGCAGGACGCCCGGCTCAGACGACAACCCTGCCTCGCAGAACGATGTGCTCCGGCGCCGCCAGAACAGCAATGTCCGCGCGCGGATCCGACTGGTAGACAACAAGATCGGCGCTTGCGCCCTCATCGAGACCTGGCCTGCCCAGCCAGGTGCGAGCTCCCCAGCTGGCTGACGTCAATGCCTCTGTCGTGGATAGCCCCGCTCGGACCAGCTCGGCTGCCTCCAGGGCAACCAGACCATGGGGCAGGGAGCCGCCCGCATCGGTGCCTACGTAGATCGGCAGGCCCGCGTCATGAGCCGCGGCGATGGTCTCGTAGCGGCGGGAGTGCAGGTCACGCATGTGGGCGGCATAGGTCGGGTACTTGTCCTCGGCCCCGGCTGCGATCGCCGGAAAGGAGTCGATGTTGACCAGCGTCGGGACGATGGCGATCCCTTGCGCGGCAAAGGAGTCGATCGTGTCCCCGAGGAGACCGGTCGCGTGCTCGATGCAGTCGACACCGGCCGCCGCAAGGTCCCGAAGGGACTCCTCGCCGAAGCAGTGTGCCGTCACGCGGGCACCCTCAGCATGGGCCGCGGCGATGGCCGTGGCCAGCGCCTCACGAGGCCAGCAGGGACTGAGGTCGGCGGTGTCCCTGTCGATCCAGTCGCCGACCAGCTTGACCCATCCGTCACCGGCGCGGGCCTCCTGACGAACGTACTGGGCGAGGTCCTCCGGTTCGACCTCCCAGGCGTAGTTGCGTATGTAGCGGCGGGTTCGCGCGATGTGTCGCCCTGCCCGAACGATGCGCGGCAGCTCCTCACGGTCGTCGACCCACCGGGTGTCAGCCGGCGACCCGGCATCGCGAAGCAAGAGGGCACCCGCGGCACGGTCGGCCAGCACCTGGCCTTCCGTGACGGCCTGGTCCACCGCGCCGTGCTGGTCCAGCCCCACATGGCAGTGCGCGTCGACCAGACCGGGGAGCACCCAGCCCTGAACGGTCTCCACGTCAGCGCCCGAGGAAGGCGCGTCATACGTGATCTGGCCTCCGACGACCCACAGCTCGTCGCGGACGTCCTCCGGTCCGACCAGAACGCTTCCCTTGATGTGCAGCACCGGCGACGTCATGCCCGCGACCCTATCCACGCCTGGGCCCGTGTACCGTCCGGCCGCTGGTCAGCGGTACTCGGGGTTGGGCTGGACGAAGTCGAACCGCTCCCCCTTGTCCCACTCGCTGCGCTGGTTGCCGTATGCCGGGATGCCACCGGCCCGCTGGATCATCGAGGCAAGATGCATCAGGTTCCAGGTCATGAAGGTCGTGTTGCGGTTGGTGAAGTCGTTCTCGGGACCACCCGAGCCCTCGTCGAGGTAGGACGGGCCGGGCCCGATGTCCCCGAGCCACCCGGCGTCGGCCTGTGGCGGGATGACGTAGCCGAGGTGCTGGAGGCTGTAGAGGATGTTCATGGTGCAGTGCTTGACGCCGTCCTCGTTGCCGGTGATCAACGCCCCGCCGACCCGGCCGTAGAAGGCGTACTGGCCCTTCTCGTTGAGCTGCCCCGACTGCGCGTAGAGCCGCTCGATGATCTGTTTGGTCATGCTGGAGTTGTCACCGAGCCAGATCGGCCCGGCGATGACCAGGATGTTGGCCGCCTTGACCCGCTGCCAGATCTGCGGCCACTCGTCGCTCTCCCACCCGTGCTCGGTCATGTCGGGATAGACGCCGGTCGCGATGTCGTGGTCGATCGCGCGCAGGACCTCGACCTCGACCCCGTGACGGCGCATGATGGACGCGCTCACCTCGATGAGTCCCTCCGTGTTGGAGACCTCCGGCGAACGCTTGAGCGTGCCGTTGAGGAACATCGCCCTGAGGCCGGTGAAGTCCCAGTTCTGCTCGGTGTCAGCCATGCGTGCACGCTACCCAAAAGCGCGGTCGCCGAAACCGATGCGTCCGTAAGCCGACCGGACACCGCTGATGGCCCGTTTGGGG
>JANOHS010000183.1:0-9963 GCA_031406655.1 Micrococcales bacterium | reverse complement strand
GTGTTGATGAGCACCGAGCCATCGCCGAGGACTTCTGCGACTTCATGGCCGGTAACACCGACAAGTTCGTCAGGCGGCTGGAGGCGCGGATGAAAGCCGCCGCCGCCGAGCTCGACTACGAGCAGGCCGCCCGCCTGCGCGACGACATCGGGGCGCTGACCAGAGCACTGGAGAAGTCGGCGGTGGTGCTGCCCGACGCCACCGATGCCGACGTGTTCGCACTCGCGGAGGATGAGCTCGAGGCTGCGGTCCAGGTCTTCCACGTGCGTGGTGGACGGGTCCGTGGTCAGCGTGGCTGGGTGGTGGAGCGCGGTTCGGAGGACGCCGCAGAGCTGTCGTCGGTGGTCGAGCACCTGCTCCAGCAGGTATACGGCGGAGAGTCGCCCGACGGTGTCCCTCGCGAGGTCCTGGTCCCCGTCCTGCCCCCGGATCCGGTGCACATGGGGGAGTGGCTCACCATGCTTCGCGGTGCCCGGGTCGATCTGAGGGTTCCCCGGCGAGGGGACAAACGGGCCTTGCTGGAGACGGTGAAGCGCAACGCGGACCAGGCGCTGGTTCGTCACAAGGTGTCCCGCGCCGGGGACCTGACGACCCGCAGCGTGGCGCTGCAGGAGCTCCAGGACGGGCTCGACCTGTCCAGCGCGCCGTTGCGGATCGAGTGCTTCGACGTCAGCCACGTGCAGGGCACCAACGTCGTGGCGTCGATGGTGGTCTTCGAGGACGGCCTGCCGCGCAAGGGCGAGTACCGCCGGTTCATCGTCAAGGGCCAGCCGGTCGACGACACGGCGGCCATGCATCAGGTCCTGACCCGGCGGTTCAAGCGCTATCTCGACGACCGGGCCGAAGCCAGCGACATCGAGGGCATGCCCATCGATCCGGAGACGGGCAGACTGCGGCGGTTCGCCTACCCGCCCAACCTGGTCGTCGTCGACGGCGGCCTGCCGCAGGTGAACGCCGCGCGATCAGCGCTGGCCGGGCTGGGGATCGACGACGTCGCCATGGTGGGGCTGGCCAAGCGTCTCGAGGAGGTCTGGCTTCCGGGCCAGGAGTTCCCGATGATCCTTCCGCGGGCCAGCGAGGGCCTGTACCTCCTGCAGAGGGTCAGGGATGAGGCACACAGGTTCGCCATCACCTTCCACCGCCAACGTCGGTCAAAGGCGATGACCTCGAGCGTGCTGGATGACATCCCGGGCCTGGGCGAGACCCGTCGGAAGGCGTTGTTACGGCATTTCGGCTCGGTCAAGCGGCTCAGGGCGGCTTCCATCGAGCAGATTCGGGAGGTGCCAGGCATCGGCGCGGCCCTTGCGTCCTCCATCCATCAGACGCTGCACGACACGGCGACCATGCCCGCCTCGCCCGTCAACGTGACAACCGGTGAAATGCTTAGCTGACATTGCATGCCGACCAGACAGCGAGGACAGCGATGACGCCCGGACCCCCCGGCCCCGACTCCGATCCCGAGGCGACCGAGCTGGTCATTCTCACCGGCATGAGCGGCGCCGGTCGCAGCACCGCGGCCAATGTCCTGGAGGACCTCGGCTGGTACGTCGTCGACAACCTTCCGCCGCAGATGATGCTGCCCATGGTCAGGCTCGCCGCGGAGCAGGCCGACGGTGGTGTCGCCAAGCTGGTGGCGGTGATCGACGTCCGCAGCCGGACCTTCTTCACAGCCTTCCGTGACGCCCTGCAGTCCCTGCGGGAGATGGGCTGGGCTCCGCGGGTGATCTTCGTCGACGCCACCGACGAGGCGCTGGTCCGAAGGTTTGAGAGTGTGCGCCGCCCGCATCCGCTCCAGGGTCAGGGCAGGATGCTGGACGGCATCATCCACGAACGTGAGCTGTTGGCGGACCTGCGCTCCGAGGCCGACGTCCTGATCGACACCTCCGGCCTGAACGTGCATCAGCTCTCGGCGAAGGTGTCCCAGATCTTCGCCGGTTCCGGCGGGCCTCGCCTACGTATCGCCGTCATGTCCTTCGGCTTCAAGTACGGCATCCCGCTGGATGCCGACCTGGTCTTCGACATGCGTTTCCTGCCGAACCCCTTCTGGATCCCGAAGCTGCGGTCCAGGAACGGCACCGACCCGGAGGTGTCCCGGTACGTCATGAGGAGCCTTGGGGCAACCGAGTTCGTCGACCGTGTCGTCGACCTCATGGCGCCGATGATTGCCGGCTACCAACGTGAGGGGCGACGCTATGTCACTCTCGCGGTCGGCTGCACCGGCGGCAAGCATCGCTCCGTGGCCGTTGCCGAGACGCTCGCAACCCGGCTGCAAGCCGAGGATGTCGCCACGTTCCTGGTCCACCGCGACCTGGGGCGTGAGTGACCCGCCCTGCCGTCGTTGCGCTCGGGGGTGGGCACGGCCTGGCGGCTTCGCTCTCGGCGCTGCGGCTGATCACCGACCGGATAACGGCGGTGGTCACTGTCGCGGATGACGGGGGTTCCTCCGGACGGCTTCGTGACGAGTTCGACGTGCTCCCGCCGGGCGACCTTCGGATGGCACTGGCTGCCCTGTGCGATGACACGGCCTGGGGTCACCAGTGGCGCGATGTCCTCCAGCACCGGTTTGCCGGTGGGGGTCAGCTCGGTGGGCATGCTGTCGGCAACCTGTTGATCATCTCGCTGTGGGACCTTCTGGGGGACACTGTCGGCGGTCTGGATCTGGTCGGCCAGCTGCTCAACGCCGCCGGCCGGGTGCTACCGATGGCCGCCGTGCCGCTGAACATCGAGGCCAGCGTCATGGGCGCCGACCCGGCTCGACCGCAGGAGATCACGACCGTTCTCGGGCAGGTGGAGGTCGCAACGACAACGGGCCGCGTCCTTTCGGTTCGCCTCAACCCGGACGAGCCGCCCGCCTGTGAAGAGGCGGTGAGCGCCATCCGGGCCGCCGACTGGGTGATCCTGGGGCCTGGGTCCTGGTTCACGTCGGTGATGCCTCATCTCCTGGTCCCCGGGGTCCGTCATGCCCTCATGGACACCGGGGCACGCCGTATGCTGGTCCTGAACCTGGTGATGCACACCCGTGAGACCGTGGGCTTCTCGGCCGAGAACCACCTCGAGGTCCTGGCTGCGCATGCCCCCGCCCTGCATCTGGACGTGGTCCTGGCCGACCCGGAGGTCGTCGAGGACGAGGCCTTGCTGCGGCGGGTCGCCGGGCGGATGGGGGCAGAGCTGGTCCTTGCCCGGGTGGCAGACCATGCGCAACCGGGCAAGCATGACTCGCTGCGCCTGGCTGCGGCATACCGCGACATCATCGGCTGAAGTGAGAGGGCATAGAATCGGTCATGGCATTGGCAGGGCGGTTTCGTCTCAGTGACTGGCTCCCGGACCTTGGAGACGAATGACATGATGGCCCGCATGGCGATGACGGCGAAGGTCAAGGACGAGCTGAGCCGGCTTACCGTGACCAAGCCCTGCTGTCGCAAGGCCGAGGTCTCAGCGACCTTGAGGTTTGCCGGAGGGCTGCACATCGTCGGGGGTCGGATCGTGGTCGAGGCCGAGCTGGACACCGCAGCCGCCGCGCGCAGGCTGCGCAAGGACATCGCCGACGTCTATGGCCACGGCAGCGGGATCCTCGTGCTGGCCGCAGGTGGGCTGCGGCGCGGCAGTCGTTACGTGGTGCGCGTCGTCCAGGACGGTGAGGCTCTTGCCCGCCAGACCGGGCTGATCGACGCCCGCGGGCGCCCGGTGCGAGGTCTGCCTCCCAGGGTCGTCAGCGGCTCGGTCTGCGACGCGGAGTCCGCTTGGCGCGGTGCGTTTCTGGCCCACGGGTCCCTGACCGAGCCGGGCCGGTCCTCGGCCCTTGAGATCACCTGTCCCGGCCCCGAGGCTGCGCTCGCCCTCGTTGGAGCGGCGCGGCGAATGGGCATACAGGCCAAGGCAAGGGAAGTTCGTGGTGTGGACCGCGTCGTCATCCGCGATGGCGACGCTATCGGCGCCATCCTGACCAGGCTCGGTGCCCATGACGCCGTGCTGGCCTGGGAGGAGCGCCGCATGCGGCGCGAGGTGCGGGCAACGGCCAACCGGCTGGCCAACTTCGACGACGCCAACCTGCGCCGTTCCGCGCGCGCTTCCGTGGCGGCCGGCGCCCGGGTCGAGCGAGCGCTCGAGATCCTGTGCAACGACGTCCCGGAACATCTGCGCGACGCCGGCATGCTGCGCCTGAAGCACAAAGAAGCCAGCCTCGAGGAGCTCGGCCAGCTGGCCGAGCCGCAGATGACCAAGGACGCGGTGGCCGGCCGGATTCGACGGCTCCTGGCCATGGCCGACAAACGGGCGGGCGACCTGGGCATCGCCGGCACCGACGCCAACGTCACCGCCGACATGCTGGACGCCTGAGTCCGGACACCGCGTTGTCAACCGAGCGCGGACATCGTTAGGGTCGAGGTGAGGTAATCCGGCGTGCGGTCAGCCGCACCAACACTGATGATCAGGAAGGCTCGAGCACATGACTGTTCGCGTTGGTATCAATGGCTTTGGTCGCATCGGCCGCAACTTCTACCGCGCAGTGCAGGCTTCTGGTGCGGATATCGAGATCGTCGGCGTCAATGACCTGACGGACACGAAGACGCTCGCCCATCTCCTCAAGTACGACAGCATCCTTGGTCGCCTCGGCAAGGACGTCGTTGCCGGCGACGGCGAGATCGCCGTCGATGGCATCGGGACCTTCCCCGTGTTCGCGGAGCGCGATCCCGCCAACCTGCCTTGGGCCAAGCTTGGCGCCGACGTCGTCCTCGAGTCGACCGGCTTCTTCAAGGACGCCGAAAGCTGCGGCAAGCACATCACCGCAGGCGCCAAGAAGGTCATCATCTCCGCGCCAGCCAAGGGCGAGGACATCACCATCGTCATGGGTGTCAACCACGAGGACTACAACCCGGCGACGGACAACATCATCTCCAACGCCTCCTGCACGACGAACTGCCTCGCGCCGATGGCCAAGGTCATCGATGACGCGTTCGGCATCGAGCGTGGTCTGATGACGACCATCCACGCCTACACCAATGACCAGAACGTCCTTGACTACCCGCACAGCGACCTGCGTCGCGCCCGCGCCGCCGCTCTGAACATGATCCCGACCACCACTGGCGCGGCCAAGGCGATCGCCCTCGTCATGCCGCAGCTCAAGGGCAAGCTCGACGGCTACGCGATGCGCGTTCCCCTGCCGACGGGGTCTGCCACCGACCTGACCGTCCAGCTGAAGACCGCGGCCACCAAGGAAGAGATCAACGCCGCGATCAAGGCTGCGTCCGAGGGCCCGTTGAAGGGGATCCTGTCCTATACCGAGGACCCGATCGTCTCGACCGACATCGTCACGGACCCGGCGTCGTGCATCTTCGACTCCGGCCTGACCTACGTCAACGGCAACATGGCCAAGGTCGTCGGCTGGTACGACAACGAGTGGGGCTACTCCTGCCGACTTGTCGACCTGATCGCCTACGTCGCCAAGACGCTCTGACCACACCATGAGAACCGCACACGACCTGATCTCGGCCGGCGACCTGCGCGGGAAGCGCGTCCTGGTCCGCAGCGACCTGAACGTCCCTCTCGACGGCGACGGCTTCATCACCGACGACGGTCGGGTGCGGGCTTCGGTGCCCACCATCAAGGCCCTGGCCGAGGCGGGTGCGCGCGTTGTCGTGTGCGCCCACCTCGGGCGGCCCAAGGGTGTGCCCGAGGCCAGGTACTCCCTGGCCCCCGTGGCCAAGCGGCTCCAGGAGCTGCTCGGCGTCCCCGTCCTCCTGGCCACCGACACGGTTGGGGAGTCCGCCCGGTCAACCGTTGGTGGGCTGCACGACGGTCAGGTGGCGCTGCTCGAGAACCTGCGGTTCAATGCCGGCGAGACCTCCAAGGACGACGTCGCGCGAGGTGCCTTCGCTGACGAGCTTGCTTCGCTTGCAGACGTCTTCGTCAGCGACGGGTTCGGCGTCGTTCACCGCAAGCAGGCCAGCGTGTATGACGTGGCGCAGCGGCTGCCCCACGCCGGCGGCGGGCTCGTCCAGGCCGAGGTAGAGGTGCTCAAGCGCCTGACCGAGTCACCCGAGCGCCCCTACGCAGTGGTGCTTGGTGGGGCCAAGGTCAGTGACAAGCTTGGCGTCATCGCGAACCTCCTGCAGACCGCAGACCGGCTTCTGATCGGTGGCGGCATGGTCTTCACCTTTCTCGCCGCGCAGGGTCACGAGGTCGGCAGCAGCCTGCTCGAGGCGGACCAGCTCGACGTGGTCAAGGGCTACCTCGACCAAGCCAAGGAGAGTGGCGTCGAGATCATCCTGCCGACGGATATCGTTGCAGCGACAGCGTTCTCGGCCGACGCCGAGCACAGCGTTGTCGATGCGGACAGCATCCCGTCGGACCGGATGGGACTTGACATCGGTCCTGACTCTGCCAAGGCTTTCGCGGCCAAGCTGGTCGACGCCCGCACGATCTTCTGGAACGGGCCGATGGGTGCCTTCGAGATGGCTCCCTATGCAGCCGGCACCAAGGTCCTCGCTGAGGCTCTCGTGGAGGCCACGTCCCGCGGGGCGCTGACCGTCATCGGCGGCGGCGACTCCGCCGCGGCCGTCCGCCAGCTCGGTTTCAAGGACAGCCAGTTCGGACACATATCCACCGGCGGCGGCGCCAGTCTTGAGTACCTCGAGGGCAAGAAGCTCCCCGGCCTGACAGTCCTGGAGGGCTGAACCCATGGCAAGCACGCAGAACCAAGGCACCTCGTCGTCCAACCGCACCCCGCTGATGGCCGGCAACTGGAAGATGAACCTGGACCACCTCCAGGCCACGCACCTGGTTCAGAAGCTGGACTGGACCCTTCGCGACGCCAAGCACGACTACGGCGCCGTCGAGGTGGCTGTCCTGGTTCCGTTCACCGACCTGCGCAGCGTCCAGACGCTGATCGAGGGCGACAAGCTGCTCCTCAAGCACGGGGCGCAGGACCTGTCGGTGCACGACTCAGGCGCTTACACCGGCGAGATCTCGGGCGCGTTCCTGGCCAAGCTTGGCTGCGCCTATGTCGCGGTCGGCCACAGTGAGCGCCGCGAGTACCACGCCGAGGACGACGCCGTCGTGGCCGCCAAGGTGAAGGCGGCATACCGGCATGACCTGACCCCGATCCGGTGCTGTGGCGAGGGTCTCGAGGTGCGCAAGGAGGGCCGTCAGGTCGAGCACGTGCTTGCCCAGCTCGACGCGGCCCTTGACGGCGTCACCCCCGCGCAGGTCCGCTCCATCGTCATCGCGTACGAGCCGATCTGGGCGATCGGCACGGGCGAGGTGGCGACCCCTGCGGATGCCCAGGAGGTTTGTTCGGCGATTCGTACGAGAGTGGCGGAGCTCTACTCAGGGGACACCGCGGACGGCATCCGCATCCTCTACGGGGGTTCGGTCAAGGCCGGCAACGTGGCCGAGATCATGGCCCAGGCCGACGTGGACGGGGCGCTGGTCGGCGGCGCGTCCATCGTGGCGGACGAGTTCGTCTCGATCTGTCGTTACCGCGATCACATCACCGCCAGCTGAGCCGGCACGGCCACGTCTGCTCAATGGCCAGGCGGCGGTCAGGTAGTGTTTGTCCTTGGCCGTGCTAGGTGCGACCGGACTGACGCCGTAACAAGGATTGGGTCTAACTTTCGTGAATGGCGTGAAGATCGGGCTGCAGGTGGTGCTCGTCCTGGGTGGGTTGTTGTTGACGCTCTTGGTCCTGCTGCACAAGGGCAAGGGTGGGGGACTCTCCGACATGTTCGGCGGCGGCATGTCCAGCACGATGAGCGGTTCGTCGGTGGCGGAGCGCAACCTCGACCGGTTCACCGTTGCGTTGGGTCTGGTGTGGGGAGCCAGCATCATCGGTCTCGGACTCATCGAGCGCTTCTCAAGCTAGTCCGGCCCGTTGGTGTCGCCGGGCCGACCTGAACTCCAAGGAGCAACATCGTGGCAAGTGCAACGCGATTCGGGGCAGCCGAGTCGGCGCCGGCCCCATGGGCGAGGCTGAGCGTGGCGATGCCGCGCCGCGCGTCCACATCTCGTACTGGTGCACGAACGGTCACGAGACCCGCCCCAGCTTTGCGAACGAGCCCGGGCTGGCCGTGCCCGAGACCTGGGACTGCCCGCGCTGCGGTCTGCCAGCCGGCCAGGATCAGACGAACCCGCCGGCCGCGAACCATGTCGAGCCGTACAAGACCCACCTGGCCTACGTGAAGGAACGCCGCAGCGAGACCGATGGCCAGGCGATCCTCGACGAGGCCCTGAAGACCCTTCGCGACAGGGGACTGATCCGCTAGAGCGGTCAGGGGCTGGCCAGCCGGATCAGCGCTCTGGGCACGTGCGTCGCTGCGTCCCGGTCCAGGAGCCACGTGGTCGACCGGGTGCCCGTCACCCCGGATGCCGGCGCCTGCAGCGGACCGGCCCCGGACAGGGCCAGGCCGACCGCATCGGCCTTGTCCGAACCCGAGACCAGGAACCAGACGTCACGTGCCGCGCACAGGCTCGGAAACGTCAGTGACACCCGCACCGGTGGTGGTTTGGGCGCACCGCGGACGCCGATCACCGACTGGTCCCGCTCATGAAGTGCGGGGTGCTCGGGGAACAGCGAGGCCACATGGGCATCGGGTCCCACACCGAGGAGCAGGACGTCGAACTCGGGTACGTCGCGCCCGCTCGGAGCCGAAGCGGCGAGCTCCCCGGAATACCGGGCGGCCGCAGCCTCGACATCAGCCCCGTCAGGACCGTCGGAAGCGGGCATGGGGTGAACCCGCACCGGGTCCAGTGGTACGGCATCGAGCAGCGCCTGGCGCGACTGCGTCTCGTTCCGCTCAGGGTCGCCGGCCGGCAGGAAGCGCTCGTCGCCCCACCAGATGTTCAGCCGCGGCCAGTCGATGGCGTCCCTGGCCTTGTTCTGGCCCAGGGAGACCAGCAGCGCCGAACCCATCGAGCCGCCGGTCAGGACGATGTCGGCCTGTCCGCGGGAGGACTGGGCATCGACGATGGCCGTGACCAGACGAGCCGCAGCGGCGTCGGCAAGCAGCTGCTTGTCGCGATGGACGACGACCAGGGGTCCGCGGCTCACGAGGGGTCTTTTCGCTTTCGTGTGGCCGTCGTGGCGCCTACCCCGGCCAGCCCCTTGGTCAACGCCTCGGCGTAGGTCTCGTCAGCGTCGAGCCGGTGCAGCTCTTCGGCCAGGCACTCGGCCAGCTCCCGGCGGTTCATGCTGATCCTGCGCAGCGGTTGGCCCGTCTCGGCCAGGGTCGCCACTGCACCGTCCGGGCGCACGAGGTCGATGTTGCTCGTGCGGCGCTCGAGCCGGACACTGACCGTCCCGGTGCCCGGGAGGGTTCGAACGCGCGTGACAGGACACCGTAGCGACTGCGCCAGCCACCCGGCGAGCAGGTCTGTCGAGGGGGAGTCGCTCGCGCCGGTGACGGTCGCGGCCACGACGGGCTCGTATGGCGGCTGGTCCAGTGCCGCTGCCAGCAGGCCACGCCACAACGTGACGCGGCTCCATGCCAGGTCGGTGTCGCCCGGCCGGTAGCTGTCCGCGCGGCGCCTCAGCTCGGTCCGTGGGTTGCGCCCTTCGGCCGCGTCGGTGATCCGTCGGTGTGCCATCTGCCCGATCGCCGACTCGGAGACGTTGATGGGAGCCCCCTTCGGCCACCACGCCACCACCGGGGAGTCAGGCAGCATCAAGGGGACCACCACACTGTCACCGTGCCCGGCCAGCGCGCCGAACAACCGAAGGATGATCACCTCACTGGCCCCGGCGTCACCGCCCACCCGGATCTGGGCATCGAGCCGGCTGGGGCCGTGCTTGCTACCACCGACCAGGGCGATGATGCGGCAGGGGTGTTGGCGGCTGGCGTCGTTCGCGGCGTCGATCGCCTCGTCGACCCCGGGCTCGTCGACGACGATGATCATGGTGAGGACGCGCCCGAGGGTCATGGCGCCGACATCGTTGCGCAGCTTGACCATCTTCTTGCTGACGGCGGCCGT
>JANOHS010000160.1:0-6465 GCA_031406655.1 Micrococcales bacterium | reverse complement strand
TCAAATTGCCGGAACTCGCCAGATTTCGCATAACGAACAGGTCACGCTAGCCTCGTGACTTCCGTGTCCTCTTTCGTGAGGTAGTTGCCCGTGCCCGCTCGCTCGTATGAAGCTCGCCATCGCGCGTATGACGCCCGCCACCGCGCGTCGAAAAGCTCCAGGTCAAACCCCGGCCGTCTGGTCGCGGGGCTTGCCCTGCCCACAGCTGCGGCCGCCCTGCTGACGTTCACGGCGACCGGCGCCGCGGTGGCCACGTCGAACCATGCGGTCAGCGGCAGCCAGAAGTCCACGGCGACGACCAAGACCGCAGGCAGGTCCGTGGCACTGGGCGACTCCCGCAGCCAGGCGATCGAGGACAACGCCCGGGCCCGTGAGCACGCCGCAACAAGCGCCGCCCGCAGCGCCGAGCGCGAGGACCTGGCCGCCCGGAAGGCGGCCAAGCTTCTTGCGAAGGCCCAGAGCTGGCAGCTGCCGCTCAACAACGCCGTGCGGACATCCAACTTCGGATGGCGCTGGGGGCGCCTGCATGCCGGCGAGGACTTCGCAGCCTCCATGGGCACCGAGCTGGTCTCCATGTCGACGGGCACGGTGGTCTTTGCCGGTGATCAGTCGGGCTACGGCACCCTGGTCAAGATTCGCTACTGGGACGACACCGTCACCTGGTACGCGCACATGTCGAGCGTCTCGGTCACGGACGGCGAGCTGGTCGAGCCCGGCGAGGTTGTCGGGCGATCCGGCAACAGCGGCCACTCGACCGGGCCCCACCTGCACCTGGAGATCCACCCCGACGGCAGCGACGCGGTCGACCCGGCGCCCTGGCTGGCCGATCACGAGGTCGTCTACTAGGACCTACGTCGCCCCCCACTGCGCGACCGGACGGTCAGAGCTTCTCCAGCGGGGCGTACCGAAGCAGCAGCCGCTTGACCCCGGTGTCGGACCCGAAGTCGACGTGAGCCATGGCCTTCTCCGCCTCACCCTCGACCCGCACCACTGTGCCCAGGCCGAACGAGTCGTGGCTGACCCGATCCCCGGACCGCAACGAGATCGTCGGGCGGTTCCCCGGAGACCGAACGCCCGGCCGACCCGCGAGGGTCGCCACCGCAGGCGTTGACGACGACCTCATGCCCGTGGTCTCGGTGCGTTGCCAGTCGACCAGGTCGGCAGGTATCTCATCAAGGAAACGTGAGGCCGGGTGGTACTGCGGCGCGCCCCAGCCTGAGCGCACGACAGCCCTGGACAGGTGCAGCCGTTCCCGCGCCCGGGTGATCCCGACATAGGCCAGACGCCGCTCCTCCTCCAGCTCCTTGGGGTCGCCAAGGGCACGCATGTGGGGGAAGGTGCCGTCCTCCATCCCGGTGAGGAAGACGACGGGGAACTCCAGGCCCTTGGCAGTGTGCAGGGTCATCAGCGTCACCACGCCGTTGTCGGCGGCCTCGGCGTCG
This sequence comes from Micrococcales bacterium, assembly GCA_031406655.1. GTDB lineage: Bacteria > Actinomycetota > Actinomycetes > Actinomycetales > Dermatophilaceae > UBA4719. The sequence goes on along the minus strand of JANOHS010000160.1, from coordinate 5,023 downwards.
GAGCCGTCGGGGATCTCGTCCGCGTCGGCCACCAGGGAGACGCGCTCGAGGAAGTCCTCGAGCGAGCCTGCCGGCTCGGACTCGTCGAACTCGCGCCCAACGGCCACCAGCTCGGCGAGGTTCTCCACCCGGGTCTCATCCTGGGGGTCCTGGCTTGCCCGGAGCTCGGCAAGATAGCCGGTCTGCTCGACCACCGCCTCAAGGAGGTCCCCCACCCCGGAGCCGCCCTCGTGCACGGTGCGCAGCGCTTCGAGCAGCGAGGTGAAGGCCGTGATCGCCGCAACCGACCGGGTCGCGATGCCCGGGGCGTCCTGGGGGCGACCCAGGGCTGCAACGAAGGGGACGCGCTCGCGCTCGGCGAGCGCCGAGATACAGGCAGCAGCGCGGTCACCGATGCCCCGCTTGGGCACGTTGAGGATGCGTCGCAGGTTGACGGTGTCGGTGGGGTTGGAGATGACCCGGAGGTAGGCGAGGGCGTCCTTGACCTCCCGCCGCTCATAGAAGCGCGTGCCACCAACAACCTTGTAGGGCAAGCCGACCCGCACGAAGACCTCCTCGACGGCACGCGACTGGGCGTTGGTGCGGTAGAAGACGGCCACGTCCTTGGGCTTGACGCCGTGCTCGTCGCCGAGGCTGTCGATCTGCCGCGCGATGAAGGCCGCCTCGTCATGCTCGGAGTCGGCGACATAGCCCACGATCTTGGCGCCGTCACCGGAGTCGGTCCAGAGGTTCTTCGGCCGGCGGTCGGGGTTCTGGGCGATGACCGAGTTGGCCGCACGCAGGATCGTCTGGGTCGAGCGGTAGTTCTGCTCGAGCAGGATCGTCCGGGCGTCGGGGTAGTCCTGCTCGAACTCGACGATGTTGCGGATCGTCGCGCCCCGAAAGGCGTAGATCGACTGGTCCGCGTCACCGACGACCGCGAGCTCGGCCGGCGGGACGGCCTGAGGCCCGGTGCCACCGCGGCCGCTGGCCACATGTCCGACAAGCTCTCGAACCAGCTGGTACTGCGCGGTATTCGTGTCCTGGTACTCGTCGACCATGACGTGGCGGAATCGCCGGTGGTAGTACTCCGCGACGTCGGGGAAGGCCTGCAGGATGTTGACCGTCGACATGATCAGGTCGTCGAAGTCCATCGCGTTGGCCTGACGCAGCCGGGCCTGGTATATCCGGTACGCATCGGCGACCATGCGCTCCTGGTGGCTTGCCTCGGCAAGGCCCCCGGCGTAGGTCTCCTCGTCGATCAGCTCGTTCTTGAGGTTGGACACCTGCGCGGAGAAGGAACGCGGACGATAGCGCTTGGGGTCAAGGTCGAGGTCGCGCATGACCATCGACATCAGGCGCTGGCTGTCGGCGGCGTCATAGATCGAGAAGGTCGACCTGAGCCCGACGTGCGTGGCCTCGCGACGCAGGATGCGCACACACGCCGAGTGGAACGTCGAGACCCACATGGCCTGGCTGCGGGCACCGATCAGCGAGGCGACCCGATCGCGCATCTCGCCGGCGGCCTTGTTGGTGAAGGTGATCGCAAGGATCTGCCCGGGCCGGACGTCGCGCGCCGCGAGGAGGTGGGCGATGCGGTGTGCCAGCACGCGGGTCTTGCCCGAGCCGGCACCGGCGACGATCAGCAAGGGTGCGCCCTGGTGGGTGACCGCGGCCCGCTGCTGTGGGTTGAGCCCCTCCAGCAACGCCTCAGGGTCGCGACCAGCCGCCGGGCCGGCGTACGCCTCCGGATCGCCGGCGTGCGGCTCGCCACCTGCCTGCGCCCAGGTGGGCACGCCGAGGCGGTCGACGTCGCCGCTCGCGGCGGCAGGGCTGGGTCCGGGCAGGGGAAGGTCGCCGAAAAGAATGCTCATCTTGGTCCCAAGCCTACGTCCGGGCGATGACAGCCCGCGCACGGTCAGTCGTCGTCGGAGCCCTGTTCCGGGGACTGGGTGCCGGGGTCGGCACCTTGGGACCAGGTGGCCGTTGCGCCGCTGTGGCCGATCCGGACAGCTTGGGTGACGGTCCCGGTCGCGACCAGCGTGGCGGCCACTGCCACCACGAGCGCGACCCATCGCGGAGCACGCGGTGCCGGGGTCCTGCGCTCGTTCCAGGTCCACCACAACAGGACGGCCGCGACGACGACCAGCCCTGCTACCCAGGGCAGCAGACCTTCGGCCATCTCGGCGTGGGTCTCGATCAGGGCGGACTCCCCGACCCGCTCCTCCAGCGCCTCCCCGGACTCGGTGGTGACCGGCACGAGAACCAGCGCAACCAGGGCGAGGCCGATCGGCAGGAACCGGGCCCATCGCCGGAACAGCGGCCACAGCGACGCGAGCGCGACCACAAGGGCGGCGCTCGGGACGAGGACCTCCGTCGCGTGAACGACGAGCGGGTGCAGCGGAAGACCGGCAATGGTGTCGAACATCATTCTCCTTCGCAGGGCCCCGCTTGGGGCAGGCGGAACGGAACCTAGCACGCAGCGACAACTCGCCAGCGACAAATGAGCCCGATCGGCCATACGCGGAGTCGCCGTCGATAGGGTCGGCACATGGGGCTCGAGATCAGTGAGATCAGGCACTCCTTCGGTGACCTGGTGGCCCTCGACGGAGTGAGCTTCACCGTCGTGCCCGGCGTGATCACCGGGCTGCTCGGACCCAACGGTGCCGGCAAGACGACGTTGCTGCGGATCATGCTCGGTGTGCTGAGCCCCGACAGCGGCACGATCCGTTACGACGGCCGGCCGGTGGGCGACGAGGACCGCCGCCGCTGGGGGTACATGCCGCAGGAGCGCGGGCTCTACCCCGGGATGCCGGCAGGCGAGCAGGTCGTCCACTTCGGGCGGTTGCACGGCTTGTCCCGCAGCGATGCGACGAGCAGAGCCCGGGCGCTGCTCGAGGAGCTGGGACTCGAAGGCCGCTGGAAGGACCGGACCGACAAGCTTTCTGGCGGTATGCAGCAGCGCCTCCAGCTGGCCACGTCCCTGGTGCATGACCCCGAGGTCATCGTCCTGGACGAACCGTTCAGCGGTCTGGACCCGGTGGCCGTGGTGAGCTTGTCCGAGACCCTGCGTCAGCGGGCCCGGATTGGCTGCACGGTGCTGTTCTCCAGCCATCAGCTCGATCTGGTACAGGACCTCTGTGAGGACATCGCCATGGTCGACCGCGGACGGACCGTGCTGCTGGGCAGTGTCGCCAGGTTGCGGGCGTCTTCGGGCCGACGGCAGCTGAGACTGCATGTGGAGCCGTCGAACCGCGACTGGCTGAGCGCATACCCCCGGATCACCGTGGTCAGCGACCAGGCCGACGATCTGCGTCTCGAGATCCCCGATGGCATCGACCCCCTCGACGTGCTCGACGCCGCCCGGGCGGGCGGTCGGGTGGACGACTTCGGGCTCGACCTGCCCACGCTGTCGCAGCTCTTCCTGGCAGCCGCCGATCGGCCCCTCGACCAGATGGTGGTGAGCTGATGCGCAACTGGTGGCAGGGGACTCGTCTGGTCGCTGAGCGCGGACTCGTCGAGAACTTCAGGTCGCGGGCGTTCAAGCTCGTCACGGGGCTGCTGCTGCTGATGTCCATCGCCGCAGTCGTGCTGCCGCAGGTCCTCGGCAACGAGGCCACGACATACACCCTCGCCACCGTGGGCAAGGCTCCCGCGGACCTGGTGTCAGTGCTGAACGCCGCGGGGAAGTCAGCCGAGTTCACGGTCAAGTACGTGTCCCGGGACGCCGCCGACGACGTCCGGCTGGCCGTACGCAACGGCGACGCCTCCGCCGGGCTTGCCGGCGACAGGCTCTACACAGAGGCTACTGGGGGAGGAACGTTTCCCGTCGTGGTCGCCCAGGCTGTGGTCAGCCTGAAGACATCGCGTCTGTTGGTCGAGGCGAGGCTGAGTCCACAGCAGGTCGCCGCGCTCCAGTCGGTCCGGCCGCCCGAACAGGTGACCGTTGGGCGGGTGGACAGCGAGGGGCGCGCCGGCACAGGCTTCGCAGTCGGGATCATTCTGTACCTGGCCATCACCTTCGCCGGAACGGCCATCGCTACCACCGTCGCCATGGAGAAGTCCACGCGCATCTCCGAGGTGCTGCTCGCCATCCTGCGTCCCAGCCAGGTGCTCGTCGGCACCGTGGTGGCTGTCGGCGTCGTGACGCTCATACAGCTCCTCATCCTCGCAGCCCCCCTCGCCGTCGCGGTGCAGGTCACCGACAGCCTCGGTCTACCCCCGGTCGCGGCCGCAGACATCACGCTGGCGGTCGCGTGGTTCCTGCTGGGATTCGCGCTCTATTCGTTCCTGTTCGCGGCCTCGGCAGCCCTCGTCAACAAGATCACCGAGGTCAACTCGGCGATCCTGCCGGTCACGATGACCCTTGTTGTGGGCTACATGCTGGCGATCACGGTTGTCATGGCGGACCCCAGCAGCGGGTGGAGCGTCCTTGCCTCGTTGTTCCCACTCAGCGCGCCGATGGCGATGCCGATCCGCTGGGCCGCCGGCGAGGTCCCCGTCTGGCAGCTTCTGCTTGCCATGGCCCTGACCGCAGCCACCGCGGTGCTGCTGGTATCGGCTGCCTCCTCCATCTACCGGCGTGCCCTGCTGATCACCGGTCACCGGGTGACGCTCCGCGAGCTCCTGGGCCGGCGGGCCGCCTCCTGACCCGGGAGCCGAGCGCGACGCGCCACGGGGCCGGGTCCGTCAGGCAGGCGGAGCCGGGCGACCTGCCGGCCATCCTCGGGCTGGTCCGCCAGCTCGCGGTCTACGAGAAGGAACCGGACGCGGTCGAGGCGACCGAAGCCGACTTCCGGATGGCGTTGTTCCCCCCGGACGGCGCGCCCATTGCCTTCGCACACGTCGCCGAGGTCGACGGTGAGGTCGTCGGTATGGCGGTCTGGTACGTCACCTTCTCGACGTGGCTCGGGCGGGGCGGCATCTGGCTCGAGGACCTGTTCGTCTCCCCCGAGCACCGCGGGTCCGGGCTCGGCAAAGCCCTGTTGGCGAGGCTGGCGGCGGTGTGCGCCGAGCGCGGCTACGGCCGGCTCGAGTGGTGGGT
>JANOHS010000119.1:0-15467 GCA_031406655.1 Micrococcales bacterium | reverse complement strand
GGCGTGATGGCGGTGCAGCTCGGCCACACGCGACAGCAGCGCTGCCCGTTCGGCGAGGTCGGTGCGGCGCCACGTCAGGTAGGCCCGGGACGCCTCGGCGAGTGCGTTCTGGACCTCGGTGTCGGACATGGTGGGGTACTCGCGCACGATGCTTCCGGTGGTGGGGTCGATCGTCGCGTACGTCGTCATCAGGGGTCCTAGCTACAGGTGGGTTGGTGGTGTGGTGGCTCACGGTCGGGACGGCCGCCTGCGGGCAGGGCCGTCTCGACCGGGTCGGGAGTCCTCAGACAGGGGTGAGGACGTTGGTCTTCGACAGGAAACCAGGGAGTCCCATTGCGGTCTCCTCGGCCAGCCGCTCGCGGTAGAGCCGCATGCCGCCGAGGTAGAACATCACCGCCTGCTTCTTGCCGGGGATGTTCGCACCGAAGATCCACGAAGCGGCCTTGGGGAAGAGCGTCTGGTTCGCAATGTCGAGGCAGATGTCGGTCCAGGCGGTCTCGTTCTCAGGCTTGACCTCGAGACTGCGGGTCTGGTTGTTGCTGGCCTGCGCAATGGTCTGGGCGATCCACTCGACCTGGGTCTCGATCGATGGCGGCAGGTTGGTGAACGGGCCGTTCGGGCCCAGGATCATGAACAGGTTCGGGAAGCCTGTGGTGGCCATGCCGAGGTAGCTCGTCGGCCCGTCGGCCCAGTGGTCGGCGAGTGACAGACCGTCGCGGCCGCGGATGTCGATGCGTCGGTAGTTGCCGTCGACCGCGTCGAAGCCGGTGGCGAGGATGAGCACGTCGATCTCGTGGAGCGTGCCGTCGGAGGTGACGATGCCCTTCTCGGTGAGGTGGCTGATGGGGGTCTCGTCGATGCGCACAAGGGACACGTTCGGCCTGTTGAAGGTCTCGTAGTAACCCGAGTCGCACAGCGGGCGTCGCGCGTAGAGGTCGGTCGGGGTGAGCTTGCGGGCGGTCTCGGGGTCGGTGACCGTCTGGGCGATCTTGCGCCGGATGAACGCGGCAGCCTCTTCGTTGGCGTCGGTGTCAGTGGCGATGTCGCAGAAGGTCTCGAACATGAACCGGAAGCCGCCGCCCTCGTCCCACGCGTCCTGGTAGATGCGCTCGCGTTCCTCCGGCGAGACGCTGAAGGTCTCGCGGGTGCTCTCGTCGAAGCCCATGGCGACGCTGGAGCTGCGGACCTGGTCCCAGACTCCCTGGAAGTTGTCCCGGTAGGACTGGAGCTTCTCGGGGGGCAGCTCGCGGTTGCCGGCAGGCACGCTGTACTGCGGGGTCCGCTGGAAGGAGGTCAGGTGGGCGGCAAGCGGCGCACTGGCTGTGATGACCTGGTTACCGGTGGAGCCGTTCCCGATGACACCGACGCGCTTCCCGGTGATGTCCAGGTCGTCGGGCCAGGCGCCGGTGTGCACCACACGCCCAGCGAAGGTGTCCAGTCCGGGGAACTCCGGGACGTTCGTTGCCGAGAGCAGCCCGAGGCCGTTGACGAGGAAGCGGGCGCGGAAGGTGACGCCACGGTCGGTCTCGACCGTCCATGTGCCGTCCACCTCGTCGAATCGCGCCGCCGTCATGGTGGTCTCGAGCTCGATGTGGGGGCGGAGGGCGTAGCGCTCCACGACGCCGTTGAGGTAGTCGAGGATCTGGGGTTGGCGCACGTACTTCGTCGTCCACGGCGTCTGATCGTAGAGCTCGCGGTCGAAGGAGTACTGGTAGACGAAGCTCTCGGAGTCCGAGAGGGCGCCCGGGTACTTGTTCCAGTACCAGGTGCCGCCGACGCCGCCGGCCTTGTCGATGGCCACGGCGTCGAGGCCGAGGTCGTTGCGCAGCTTGTGCAGCATGTAGATCCCACCGAACCCTGCTCCGACGACGAGCACGTCGAGCTGGCGGATCTGGGTGGTGACGGTTCCGTCCATGACGGTTGCTCCTCTGAGTCTTGGCGATAAGTGTGACGTGAAACACTGTCGGAGACCATCGTGCGGCCACCGCGAGACGCCCCGGTGTTCCGATCTGGAACAGGCCCTCGCACGCCGCCGATACGCTGATTGATACCCAGGATGCAATAGTTGGCGTCGGATTATGTACTTGCGCCACGCTTCGGGTGCAGGCACGCTGGTGTGGAAAGAGTCGGCAGGAGGTGCCGTGGTGACGGATCCGGTGCGTGAGGCACGCGAGGAGCTGATCCGGTTCGGGCTCCGGGCGGATGCCCCCGGCGAGGGCGTGGTGCCCGAGCTGATCGCGCGGAGCTGGCGTCGCTCGATCAGCAGCAGCGTGGTCAGCGAGGGGCTGAACGAGCAGTACCGCGACATCGACCTCGACTCCATCCTGTTCCGTGCCGCCGAACCAGTTCTCGACCGGTGGGGACATCAGCTCGCCGACACCGGCACCACGCTCTTTCTGTGCGACCGGGCGGGAAGCATCGTGGCCCGGCGCACCAGCGACAGCGTGCGGCGCCAGCTGGACAGTGTGCATGCGGCAGAAGGGTTTGACTTCTCCGAGGAGTCGGTGGGGACCAATGGCCTGGGGACCGCGCTCGCCGAGAATGCCCCCGTCTTCATCCATGGAAGTCAGCACTACAAGGATGTGCTGGCGGGCCTGACCTGCGCGGCGGTGCCGGTGGCGACGCCCGCGGGTTTGGTGATCGGCTCGGTGTCGGTGGGTGCTCCGACGGAGATCGCCAACCCGCTGATGCTGTCGCTCACCCGCGAGATCGGTCAGCAGATCGAGGAGCGGCTGCGCACCTCGTCACGCCCGCAGGACCTCGCTCTGGCGATGTCCTTCATGCGCTTCACGAACTCGGCCCGGCCGACGGTGGTGATGGACCGGGAGTCCATGCTGGCCAACACTCCCGGTCTGCCGTACGTGAGCGTGACCTCGCACGTGCTCCTGTGGGAGAAGCTGACCGCCCACAGCTGGGCTCGTGACAGGACTGCCCGGTTCCTGCTGGACGGAACGGATCTCGAGGTGGTCGGCAGACGGGTCGTCGACGGTCCGCGCGCACACTACGTCCTGCACTTCGCAGACCTCGCCCCGGATCGGGACACAGGCCTGAGCCCATCCGCGGAGCGGATTGTCACACCCGCGCGTGCCAGCCGTGATGGCGAGGCTGGTCGCGGGCCAAGTCCTCGGGGCCGCGGCCTCATCGTGGTCGAGGGCCCGCGGGGATCGGGTCGGGCCACCCTCGCTCGGGCGCTGCACGCCGAGCAGGCGCCCGGTTCCACGCTCCGGGAGGTTCTGGTGTCACCGGCAACCCCGACGCCCTGGACCGCGCTCGCCGCGGCCCTCGCCGAGGGTATCGACGTCCTGTTGCGCCGTGCCGAGGACATCCCAACCGGCGAGGCCGGTGCGCTGGCGGACCTCCTCGCGGCTCAACCCGCCGCAACGTTCAGTGGCTCCAGCACGGGGACCCTGCTGCTGACGACGTCCTCGACGCACGCGGTGGCGTCGGTTGCCAGCGCCCTGGCGGGGGTCGATGTCAGCGCCCGCATCGAACCACTGTCGGCCACTCGCGAACGGATCCCCGCCCTGGTCAAGAACATCCTCGACAGCGTCGACCCCCGAGGGAGGCACACCCTTTCCCCAGCGGCACTTCAGTCGCTCATGCAGGCAGACTGGCCCGGCGACCTCGCCGAGCTCGTCCACACCCTCACCAGCCTGGTGCGTCAGGTGCCCGCCTCAGTCATCCAACGTCGACACCTCCCGGCGCGGGTGCAGCACACGCCTCCTCGCCGACACGTCACGCTGATGGAGGAGGCCGAACGCGGGGCGATCCTGAAGGCTCTGGGAGCCACGAAAGGCAACAAGTCCGAGGCGGCCGCCCTGCTCGGGATCGGCAGGACGACGCTCTACCGGCGACTGCGTCAGCTCGGCCTCGACAGCGACGAGGGCTCGCTGTAGCCGACCTGCGATCAGCCGAGAGCGTCCAGGTCCAGCCCGAGCAGTGCGTCCAGAACCGCCCGTAACGCAGGACTCCTGTCGCTGCGTCGCCAGGCCGCCCGCAGGTCGACGTCGGGAGGGCGGCCAACTGATGTCGCCAGGCTCAGCGGGACGAAGGCCACATGGGGGTCGCTCACGTTGCTGGCGACCGACGACAGGGTCAGGTGACAGCCGACCTCGGCGCTCACCAGCGCGAGCGCGGTCAGGGTGTCGGGGGCCACCTGAGTCACGTCAGCGACGAAGTCGTGGGCGAGGGCCAAGCGGTGCAACCGGTCGGTGAGCACGGATCCCTCATGTGGGGGAAGCGATACGAAGGACTCGCCCGCCAGGCTCGCGAAGTCGAGCGACCGTGCCCCGGCGAGCGGATGGGTGTCAGGGAGCGCGACAACCAGCGAGTCCGGCATTACGACCTCCGTGGACACCTCAGCGGGGATGACATCCCAACGGCCCAGGGCGAGGTCGGTCTCCCCCCGGACCAGCTTCTTCATCGCCGGCTGCGCAAAGTTCTGGCTGAACAGCTCCAGCTGGATGCCCGGCCGGCTTGAGCCCACCGCGCGCGCCAGCGCGGCGACGAGCCGGTGGGTTGACACACCGGCGAAGGCGATGCGCACCAGCCCGACCTCGCCCGCGTCAGCGGAACGGACCGCAACAGCTGTACGGCGTACCGCCTCCAGCACCTCGCGTGCCGGACCGAGCAGCGCCTGCCCACTCGGGGTCAAGGTGACCGAGCGGGTGTTCCGGTCGAACAGCCGCGTGCCCAGCTCGCGCTCCAGCGCCTTGATGGTCCTGCTCAGCGGTGGCTGCGCGATGTGGAGCCGTTCCGCGGCGCGGCCGAAGTGAAGCTCCTCGGCCACCGCCAGGAACGCCCTCAGCTGCCCCAGTTCCATTCCGGCCTCCCAGTCATTCCATTTGAGGTATTACAGAGGTGTCGATTAAGTATTGGACTGATCATAATCACGTGGCGCATGGTTGTCTTCATGTACACCGGCAACCCAGACGTTCCTGACGATGTGTTCGCAGACGTCCTCAAGGCGATCACCGACTTCGTCCGCAACCGCGTCGTCCCGCGGGAGCTGGAGATCATGGCGACCGACGCCATCCCCGACGACCTGCGCCTGCAGGCCGCTGAGATGGGCCTGTTCGGTTACGCCATCCCCCAGGAGTGGGGAGGTCTCGGGCTCGACCTGGTCCAGGACGTCGAGATCGCCATGGAGCTCGGCTATACCTCCCTGTCGCTGCGCTCGATGTTCGGCACCAACAACGGCATCGCCGGGCAGGTTCTGGTCGGGTTCGGCACCGAGGAGCAGATGGAGCGGTGGCTGCCTGGCATGGCCTCGGGCGAGATCGTCGCGTCGTTCGCCCTCACCGAACCCGGTGCCGGCTCCAACCCGGCGGGTCTGCGAACCACTGCGACAAAGGACGGCGACGGCTGGGTGATCGACGGCGGCAAGCAGTTCATCACCAACGCCACCGAGGCCGGCCTGTTCGTGGTCTTCGCCCGAACCGAAGCCGCGACCGAGAGCAGTACCGGCATCGCCGTCTTCCTGGTGCCCGCCGGCGTTCCTGGCCTGGCGGTCGGTGCCAAGGACGCCAAGATGGGCCAGGAGGGGTCCCGCACCGCGGACGTCACGTTCTCCGGTGTGCGGGTCGGACCCGAGGCACTGGTCGGCGGCGACGGCGAGCTCGGCTACCGCGCCGCGATGACCTCCCTGGCCCGCGGCCGCATCCACATCGCCGGTCTCTCGGTGGGCTGCGCCCAGCGGGCGCTGGACGAGTCCGTGGTCCATGCAGCGTCGGCGACGCAGGGGGGAACGCCGATCGGCGACTTCCAGCTGGTGCAGGCGATGCTCGCCGACCAGCAGACTGGGGTACTCGCCGGGCGGGCCCTCACGCGCGAGGCGGCGCGGCTCTACGTCACCGGTGAGGACCGCAGGATCGCCCCGTCGGCAGCGAAGCTGTTCTGCACCGAGATGGCCGGCAAGGCCGCCGACCTGGCAGTGCAGGTCCACGGCGGCACCGGCTACATGCGCGAGGTGCCAGTGGAGCGGCTCTTCCGCGACGTGCGGCTGCTGCGTCTCTATGAAGGCACGAGCGAGATCCAGCGGCTCATCATCGGTGGCAGCCTGGTTCGCGCGGCAAAGAAGGCAGCGTCATGACGCTCCCGCTCGAGGGATTCACGGTCGTCTCGATCGAGCAGGCAGTCGCAGCGCCCCTGGCCACCCGGCACCTCGCCGACCTGGGCGCCCGCGTGATCAAGGTTGAACGTGTCGAGGCAGGCGACCTGGCAAGAGGCTACGACCACGTCGTCGAAGGAACCGGGGCCCACTTCGTCTGGCTCAACAGAGGCAAGGAGTCACTCGCGGTCGACCTCAAGAAGCCAGAGGGGCGAGCGGTGGTCAGGGCGCTCGTGGACCAAGCGGACGTGTTCGTGCAGAACCTCGCCCCCGGCGCCGCACGCCGGCTGGGGTTCGGCGCCGAGGAGCTGCGGGCTGACCGGCCGGAGCTCGTGGTGGCCGACCTCTCCGGATTCGGGACCGGGGGACCGATGCAGGACCGCAAGGCCTACGACATGCTGGTCCAGGCCGAGGCGGGTCTCATCGCGGTGACCGGCACTCCGGAGACCGCAGTGAAGACCGGCATCCCGACCGCCGACATAGCGTCAGGGATGTACGTCGCGCAGGCGGTCCTCGCCGCGCTGCTTCGTCGCTGCCGCACAGGTGAGGGAGCGGCTATCGAGGTATCCATGCTGGAGGCGACGGTGGAGTGGATGGGCTACGCGTTGTACACGCAGCTCTATACAGGGACGCAGCCGCCGCGGATGGGACTGAGCCACAGCTCCATCACGCCGTATGACGCATTCCCCACCAGCGACGGCGAGGTTCTCATCGGCGTCCAGAACGACTCGGGGTGGAGGACACTTGCGACGCAGGTGCTGGACGCCCCGGAGCTGGCGGTCGATCCACGCTTCGCGACGAACGTCGAGCGGGTTCGGCACCGCGCGGAGTGCGACACAGCGGTGGGTGCCCGGACAGCTCGCTGGACGAGCCAGGCGCTCGATCTTCGCCTGGCAGCCGCCGGGATCCCCGCCGCCCAGGTCAAGTCGTTGAAACAGGTTGTCGACCACGACCAGCTGCAGGCCCGCGACCGGTGGCGCACTGTTCGGACGGAGAACGCTGAGGTCCGGGCATTGCTGCCCCCCTTCACGTTCGCCGACACCGAGGCGAGGATGGGAGATGTTCCGGCGCTGGGCGAACACACCAGGGAGCTGATCATCGAAGCCGGTCTCGAGGCAGGCAGAGCTGACGAGCTCATTGCCCGGGGCCTTGCCAGCCAGTCCGAGCATCGCACCACCGGTGCCCTCCAGGCCTCGTAACCCCGTCGTCAGTCACATCGCCTGGCCCTGTCCCGAGGAGATTCAGTGCAGTCCTTCATCATTGCCGGAGCGCGTACGCCGGTCGGCCGCTACGGCGGCGCCCTGTCTGCTGTCCGCCCCGACGACCTTGCTGCCCTCGTCGTGGCGGAGGCCATCGCTCGTGCCGGCGTCGATCCCGCCGATATCGACGAGGTCGTCCTTGGCGCGGCCAACCAGGCCGGCGAGGACAACCGCAACGTGGCCAGGATGGCCGCGCTGCTCGCCGGCCTGCCGAACAGCGTGCCTGGCTTCACCGTCAACCGACTGTGTGCTTCTGGCCTGACGGCGGTGGCGACCGCGCGCCAGATGATCGCGGCAGGAGACGCCGACGTGGTCGTGGCCGGCGGGGTGGAGTCGATGACCCGAGCCCCCTGGGTGACCGAGAAGCCGAGCAAGGCGTGGTCGAAGCCGGGAGCAAGCTTCGACACCTCGATCGGGTGGCGCTTCCCGAACCCACGCTTCGACGCCGAGACCACCCTGTCCATGCCGCAGACCGCCGAACGGGTCGCGCAGCAGTGGCAGCTGACCCGCGAGGAGCTCGACGCCTTCGCGTTGCGCTCACACGAACGAGCCCTGGACGCCATCAAGAACGGGCGCTTCGCCGACGAGATCGTCGCCGTCGGCGACATCGACACCGACGAAGGACCGCGTCCCGACACCAGCCTCGAGCGGCTCGCAGCCCTGCGCCCGCTGCATGGCCCGGGTGGCGTGGTGACAGCGGGCAACTCGAGCTCGCTCAACGACGGAGCAGCCGCCGTCGTCATCGCCAGCGAGGCCTACCTCGAACGGCACGGACTGACGCCACGAGCGCGCCTGGTGGCCTCGGCCAGTGCCGGTGTCGCCCCGGAAATCATGGGGATCGGTCCCGTACCCGCAACGCAAAAGGCACTGGTGCGTGCCGGCTGGTCCGTGGGGGACCTCGATACCGTCGAGCTGAACGAGGCCTTCGCCTCGCAGGCACTGGCGTGCGTTCGCGAGCTCGGGCTCGACCCGGAGTCGGTGAACTCCGACGGCGGCGCCATCGCCCTGGGCCACCCGCTCGGTGCGTCCGGCACCCGCATCCTGCTCACCCTGCTCGGTCGACTCGAGCGCTCTGGCGCCCGTCGAGGCCTGGCAACGATGTGCGTCGGCGTCGGCCAGGGCATGGCACTTCTTGTGGAGCGGGTGTGACGACCGCGCTCGAGGTGGACCAGGCCGAGGACCGGGTCGTCGTACATCTTGCCCGTCCCGAGGCGACCGCGTTCCTGGAGAGGAAGGAGAAGAGATGAACCTGCCCGCACACGTCGGGGTGTACGGCGGTGGCCGGATGGGAGCCGGCATCGCCCACGGCTTCCTGGTCGCCGGTGCCTCGGTCACCGTCATCGAGACCTCCGAGGTCGCGGCCAGTCTCGCGCGAGACCGCGTCGCCGCCTCGGTGGCCAAGGCCGAGGAACGCGGCAAGCTGGGCACCGGGACCACCGAGACCCTGCGGCGCCTGACCGTCTCCACCGACCAGGGCCTGCTGGCGGACTGTGGCCTCATCGTCGAGGCGGTTCCGGAGGACACCGCCCTGAAACAACAGGTGCTCACCGCCATCGAGGACGCGGCGCCCGCTGCCTGGGTCGCCACAAACACCTCCAGCCTGTCCGTCGACAGCCTCGCCGCGACCCTCTCCCGACCCGAGCGGTTCATCGGCCTCCACTTCTTCAACCCCGTTCCGGCCAGCGAGCTCGTCGAGATCGTCGTCGGTGCCAAGACCAGCAGCGAGCTCTCAAGGCTCGCGCGGACCTGGGTCAGCGGCCTCGGCAAGACCGCCATCACCGTGACGGACTCACCAGGCTTCGCCTCCTCGCGCCTCGGCGTCGCGATCGCGCTCGAGGCGATGAGGATGCTGCAGGACGGCGTGGCAAGCGTCGAGGACATCGACACCGCGATGACCCTCGGCTACAAACACCCCGTCGGCCCCCTGCGCACCACCGACATCGTCGGTCTGGACGTACGGCTTGCGATCGCCGAACACCTCGCCCGCGAGCTGGGGGAGCGGTTCACGCCGCCGGACATTCTGCGCGAGAAGGTCGCCGCCGGACACCTGGGCCGCAAGACCGGTCGAGGCTTCTACTCCTGGTGAGGTTACGAGGTGGGCCCCGTCGGGCTCGAACCGACGACCTATGGATTAACAGAGCGACCGAAACCCGCTGGGAAGGCTTGCGATCGGCCATTTCGTGCGTGGTGGGCTGACGCTGGCTGACGTGGCTGGGCAGTCGTTCTCACTCTTGTGTGCCACAAATGTGCCACTGGACCTTCGAGGGCTTCTCCTTCTGCTGACCTCGGAATCTTCACCCCTGGGTCTTTGACCTGGGTCAGGTCGAGGACCCAATTGACACGCTACTGCAAGGGCCACGGTTCGACCCCGGCACTCACAACAGGATCCGTCCTCTGACTCCTAGACGTTGTACAAATTGCGATTGAACTGTTGTACATTGGGTAGATGGACGTAGCGATCAGCACCTTGCGCGCAGAGCTGGCGACTTGGATCGAGCGGGCTCGCTCCGGCGAAGAGATCGTCGTCACCGAGCGAGGCACGCCGGTGGCGCGCCTGCTCGCTGTCGACGCCGCGCCGCTGCTCGACCAGCTCATCGCCAGTGGAGTGCTCAGCAGACCGCGCCGTGATGATCGGCCGGCTGCCCGCGGCGCCGCGCGGGCCCACGCGAGCGGCCCGGTGTCGGAGCTGGTGAGCGAGCAGCGGCGCTGACGTTCATGACCATCGTGTATTTCGACAGCAGCGCGTTCGTCAAGCTGGTCGTCGAAGAGGTGGGGAGTGAGGTTGCCGCCACGCTGTGGGACGGCTGCGATGCTGCAGTGTCCAGCCGTCTCGCGTACCCGGAGGTTCGTGCGGCGTTGGCCGCAGCTGGCCGAGCTCATCGCCTGGACCCAGCCGAACAGAGGCGTGCCGAAATGCTGTGGGAGGACTTCTGGGCGGCAACAAGGACCGTCGAGCTGACCGAAACCATCACCGCACATGCCGGTCACCTGGCCAGTCGACACGCCCTGCGAGGCCCAGACGCGGTGCACCTGGCCAGCCTGCTCGCAGTCGGCGCAGCCGAAACACTGTTCGCCGTCTGGAACCAGAAGCTGAGAACCGGGGCCGAGGCGGCAGGCGTGCGGCTGGCTCCCATGGCGTAGTCCCCGTTCAGACGTGCCCCGTATCTCGTCGATCACCAGAGACCTGGCGGCCGCGAGCTAGGAGGTGAGAACGCCGAACGGTAGGTCGGCGCACCCAGCCGACTTGCCGGCACTGAAACACTTCTGGCCCTCGCCGCCAAGCAGCGAAAGGCCAGAAGATGGACGGCGGTATGCCGCACGGGTGAACTTGGGTGGGTCTAGTTGACCCGTCCGTAGGTCACGCTGGACGACCAGATGGAACGCAGTGAGACGTCCTGGCCGGTGCGCGGGGAGTCCCACATCATGCCGTTTCCTGCGTAGATCCCGTTGTGGTAGGCGGGCGCACCGAAAAACACCAGGTCGCCAGGCTGGGGGTTGGACACGGGTGTGGCGAACTGGCGCTGCTGCTCGGCCGTCCGCGGCAGGGTGATACCGACCCGGTTGAAGACGTACTGCGTGAAGCCGGAGCAGTCGAAACCTGCGGTGGTGGTGCCGCCGTAGATGTAGAAGATGCCCTTCAGGCTGGCCGCGATGGCGAGCACGCCTGCCGATGCCGGCGCCGGGGCCACGTTGGTCGGTGCCACGCGGGTGGCCGAGCGGCTGACGCTGTCACTCGTGCGCGAGTCGGCAACGGGCTCCGGGATCGGCTCGGCCTTGACGACACCCTCGAAGCCGATGTCCCCGAACGAGGGCGAGACCAGCGGCGCCGCCGGAGCGGCGAGTGCCGGCGTTCCGCTGACCACCGGGGCCTTGGGTTTGACGCTGTTGGCCAACGGTGCCGCGGATGCCGGAAGGGCGAAGGTTGCCACCATGCCACCGGATATGGCGATCATGGCGGAGGCCTTGGCGGCAGGTTTCGCCGAACGCGAGAAGGCTGTTGACAGGGACGAGGCAGGGTTCAGACGATCTTGGGCGCGATGACGTCCCGAAACGTGGTTCGACACAGTGAGAAACCTCTCCAACGCCTACGAGGTCAGCTGTCGGGTTCGGGTGGGAGGTATCACCCGGCCATCACGTCCGGCGATCGACCGAAGTCGACCGCCACCGAGAGGGCTTCACCCCAAGGGGCGTCTCGCGACGCCCCGAAAGTGGGTCCCCCGCCCCTGCCAAGCGGAAAATAGAAAGTCTCAGCTGCGGTGACAGGACTAGGCGAACCGCACGAGAACTTCATCCGGAGGGATGTAGTCGTTTCACCGTACACAGCGACAGCGGCAATGTCACATTCCGGTAACGGAGCCCAAGAACTGATCTAGGCCGGACGACATATGGATCCTTGATCCGCTCCGGTCGCTGGATAGATACGGCGCCCGTGGAGATCCTGCGGGGATCCGTGCGCGCGGTGCCGATAGGACGGCCGAGCTTGCGAGGTATACCCCCCTGGGGTATAATTTCGCTGAAAGTGGTCGTACCCTGCGTGGTCAGGAAGTCAGGTTCGTCAGCGTGGCGCCGTCGTCGCGAGACTGCAGCACCCCTGTGTCACTGACAACCAGGATCTCCAGCTGACCAGCCTTGTCACGACTGGCAGACAGCGCTTCCCCACTCGACACCGTCGCCAAGTCTGCTCGCCAGGTGCGGCCGGCGTCAGCACTGATCGCGAGGCTTCCTTCCGTGGTGACTCCGACGACGGTTTTGGCGTCGGCCCAGGCGGCCAGGAACAGTGGCGGCGCCGCGGCCAGTGGCACCCACGTGCGCCCCCCATCGGTTGAGCTCTGCACGCCCTGATTGGTCGTGGCCAGCACCTGCGATCCGTCTGGGGAGGAGGCGAGGCAGCGCGGTTCCGCAGTCAGGCCGCCCTGCGTCCAACTCTTCCCGTCAGCGGTCACCTGGAGGGCACCATCGAAACCCATCACGCCCGCAGAGGAGGCGGCCAACGCGTGGAAGTCGGACTCACCGCCGCGGGACAGGACGGTCCAGGTTCGCCCGGCATCTGTTGACTTGATCAGCCCTACGGGCGCGGGCATGTCGACCCCTTCGGCTGGGTGGCCGGAGGCATAGAAGCTCCCGGGTCCGGTGATCGCGAAACTCATCAGGTCGACGACCGGGCCGACCTGCTTCCAGCTGGCGTCGGGCTGCATCACAAAGAGCCCTTCGTGGGTGGCCAGGTTGACCTCGCCGCTGCCCGGGTCGCGGCTGATGCCGTGAATATGCTCGCCCGGCAGTGACCCAGCCGCGACGCTCTTCGGTTCTGGTGCGGCGCCTTGGCTACAACTGGTCAGAGCAAGCGCGACGACAGCAAGGCCGGCGCCAACGACGAGGCGCTTCTGGCCTCTTCGGCCGCTGGCGTCGTGGCGCGTCATTGGTTGCCGTCCGAGTTGGGCCATCATCATTGGATCCTTGTGGTTGGCGTTATGAGCCCGCGCGTTCATCGCGGGTGACATCAAGGGTGACATCAAGCGTGCCTCGCGGAAGCGGCCGTGAGGCCTGGCGTCTTAAGGTCGGGTATCGGCCCCGTCACGGCCAACAGGGTCGTGGTCAGGGGCATGAAACGGCGCAGGCGGAGGCTGTTGCTCACCACGAACACCGAGCTGAACGCCATCGCCGCACCCGCGATCAACGGGTTGAGCAGGCCGAGGGCGGCTAGCGGAATGGCTGCAACGTTGTAGGCGAAGGCCCAGAAGAGGTTGCCCTTGATGGTCTTTAGCGTGGAACGAGACAGCCGTATGGCGTCCGCTGCTGCCCGCAGGTCCCCGCGGACCAGGGTCAGGTCGGAGGCCTCGATGGCCACATCGCTGCCCGTGCCCATGGCCAGGCCGAGGTCGGCTTGAGCCAGTGCGGCGGCATCGTTGACCCCGTCGCCGACCATGGCCACGATGCATCCCTTTTCCTGCAAGGACTTCACTGCGGAGACCTTGTCGGCCGGCAGGACCTCGGCGATCACGTCCTGGGCTTCGATGCCGACCAGGGCAGCGACCGCGTGGGCCGCTCGGGCGTTGTCACCGGTCAGCAAGATCGGTCGAAGGCCCAGCGTGCGGAACTGCGCAATGGCCTGCGCTGAGGTGTCCTTGATGGTGTCGGCAACGACGATGATGCCGCGCGCGGCGCCGTCCCACGCCACCCATACCGGAGTCTGGCCGTCGGCCTCCGCCGCGTCGGCAGGGGTGATCAAGCCAGCCGGGGCATCGATGGACCACTCCTGGGCCAGCCATGTGCGACGGCCTACCAGGACGGCATGCCCGTCCACGACCCCCGACACACCTCGGCCGTCGTGGTTACTAAAGCCCTCCACGGCGGACAGAGCACCGTTGGAGGCCGACTTGGCTGCCACAGCTATCGCCTTGGCAATCGGGTGCTCGGAGGCATCCTCGAGCGCGCCGGCAAGAGCCTGGATCTCGGCCACGGTCTCGCAGTCGGCAGCATGAACGGCGGCCACGCTCATCTTTCCGGTCGTGACGGTCCCGGTCTTGTCCAGCACGATCGTGTCGACCCGGTGCGTGGACTCCAGGATCTGTGGGCCCTTGATCAGGATGCCGAGCTGGGCACCCCGGCCGGTTCCGACCATCAGAGCTGTAGGGGTGGCCAGGCCCAGGGCGCAGGGGCAGGCGATGATCAGCACCGCCACAGCGGCCGTGAACGCGGCGGTAGGTGAGTGTCCGGTCAGCAGCCACACCGCCAAGGTGCTCAAGGAGAGAAGGATGACAACCGGGACGAAGATCCCGGAGATCCGGTCGGCCAGGCGCTGGACCTGTGCCTTACCGTTCTGGGCGTCCTCGACCAGGCGTGACATCTGCGCCAGCTGGGTGTCCGCACCGACCCGGGTAGCCCGGACCAGCAGGCGCCCGCCCGCGTTGACAGTGGCACCGACCACAGGGTCGCCGGGGCCGACCTCGACCGGTACCGACTCGCCGGTCAGCATGGAAGCGTCCACCGCGGATGTGCCGGTGGTGACGATGCCGTCGGTGGCCACCTTCTCCCCGGGCCGGACGCTGAAGACATCTCCGACGACGAGCTGCTCGACCGGGATCCGGACCTCAATCCCGTCGCGCAGGACGGCGACATCCTTGGCGCCCATGTTCAACAGGGCGCGCAGCGCAGCGCCGGAGCGCTTCTTGGCCGTGGCCTCGAAATAGCGTCCAGCCAGGATGAAGACCGTGACCACCGCGGCGGCCTCGAGATAGATGTGCGCGGTTCCGGCCTCGCGTGAGGGCATCAGGCTGAAGCCCATTCGCATGCCGGTCATCCCGGCTCCGCCGAGGAAGAGCGCCCAGATCGACCACAGCCATGCGGCGCTGACACCCACCGAGATCAGGGTGTCCATCGTCGCCGCACGGTGGCGCGCGTTGGTGAACGCGGCTCGGTGGAACGGCAGCGCACCCCACAGCACGACGGGTGACGCCAGGGTCAGGGCCAACCACTGCCAGTTGTCGAACTGCAGCATCGGGATCATCGACAGCAGCAGGACCGGCAGGCTCAGGACCGAGGTGATGACCAGCCGTTGTCTCAGCGAGGTGACCTCGTCGTCCTTGTAGTCCTCGTCACCGGCGCCTGCCTCTGTCCCCGTGCTGGCGGTCTTGAGGGCAGGCCGCGCTGCGGTGTAGCCGGTCGCCTCGATCGTGGAGACCAGCTCCTCGAGGGTGACGGACCCGGCATACGTCACCTTGGCCTTCTCCGTGGAGTAGTTGACCGTCGCGATGACTCCGTCGAGCTTGTTCAGCTTCTTCTCGATACGGGCAGCACAAGAGGCGCACGTCATCCCGCCAATGACGAGTTCGACGCTGTGGTCCTCGGCAAGTCGTTCGGTGGTGGTGGTGGTCATGGGATTCCTTGCGTCAGTTGGAGACGAGTCCGAACTCGCTGGCCTCGTCCGGGGCAACCGGCAACCTCGCCGTCGGTTTGCTGTGGGTCACATCCGGTGGGCCATGGGGAACAGGAACATGGCCACGTTCAGTGCTGCCAGAACCGCGATCAGGGTGGTGAAGGGGATCAGGGTCGCGCGCCGGCGAGCAGGGGTGAGGTACCTGCGATAGGCGATCCGTCGGGCC
>JANOHS010000097.1:0-3339 GCA_031406655.1 Micrococcales bacterium | reverse complement strand
CCGCCGTCTTGCTCACGCCTCAGGACCACGGTGCACCATGCTTCTGGTAACGCTGTCCGGCTGATCGCGCGGACGGGGATCCCCGTGTCGCAGAATATGGATCGCCAGTAGGGACGTGCTGTTCGAGGGCTACGGGCGTTGCCAGGGGTCGATCAAGGTGACGTCCGTGTGCCGAAAGTCCCTCAGGTTGCGTGTGGCCAGAGCCGCGCCGTGGGCACGACAGATGGAGGCGATCTGCCCATCGAACCCGTCGATCGGCAGTCCGATCTGGTCACGGCCCCCCACGACCTCCGCATAGTGCGTCGCCGCCCTGGAGTCGAAGGGCAGAACGTGGTCCTCGAAGGCCGCGAACACATCTGACGCAGTGGTGCGCAGGAGCTCCTTGCGGCGCCCGTCGGGCAGTCGGGCGATGCCGTAGAGGATCTCGGCCAGCGTGATGGAGGTGGTGAACAGCTCGCTGCCCGTCCCGGCCCGTACCCACTCGATCACGGCCGGAGACGGCGCCGGTTTCATCAGCTCGGACACCACGTTGGTGTCGAGAATGATCATGATGCAGACAGATCTGGTGCACGCACGGGTGTGGACCGCTCGGGCAGATCCAGCTCGACTCCGCCGATGCTGGCGAAGCGATCCAGCATGGCGGCGAAAAGTCCATCCCTCTCACCGGGCTCACTGACCGCCTCGGCGAGTATGGCGCGGATCTCCGATTCCATCGATCGGCCATGGACGGCTGCGCGCAGGCGCAGCCGCTCCTTCACCCGATCGTCCAGATTTCGGACAGTCACGGCAGCCATAGTGCCCACCTCCAAGTGCTAGCAATGCTAGCACTCGGCTGGCCGCCCTTCATCGGTTGGGTTTGCGATCCTGGCGCCCGCCTGAGGACGAATCGAACGCAGGGCCGACAGGTTGACTGATGGTTATGGGGATTCAGGAGCCTTGACCCACGCCGCGGACCGGCCCAGACCCTCCGGCGTCACCTTGCCCTCATTCTTCAGCCGCTCGAGGGCCAGTCGGATCGTCGGGTCACTGATCCCGGGGAGGGCGACCCGCACGTCGCCGATCCTGAAGATCCGCGGAGCATGCTCGAGCACGTACTCACGGACTCGGTCCTGCTTGGTCCCCGTCGACCTGTCGGACGTGGCCCTCTGTTCGAACCTCTTGTAGGCCCGGGCGAGGACGTCGATGAAGTACGCCAACCAGGGCCAGGGGTCGTTGGTCTGCTCATGCCAGCCGCGGGTGGAGGCCAGCAGTGCCGTGTCATAGTCGTCCGCGGACTCGGCGAGGAGCTGTTCGAGCGAGACATACCTGCCGACCGTGTATCCGGCATCATCGAGGAGGGCGTTGGTGAGCGCCCGCACCACCCGACCGTTTCCGTCCGTGAACGGGTGGATGGTCAGCAGGTCCAGCACGAACAGGCCGACCAGCAGCACCGGGTGGTGCCGGCCGTCGCCCAGGGCGTGCTTGTATCGGTCGATGAGCTCGACAGTGAAATGCTCGGTGCTGGCTGCCGAGACAGGGACGAACCGCACCTCAACCGACCCGTCCGGTGATCGGTCGACCACCAGGTTGTCGTTGTCCTTGAACCGGCCGCCGTCGAGCTTCGTCTGCTCGAACAGGTTGCGGTGAAGGTGCAGTAGAAGGCCGATGTTCAGCGGCCGCCAGTCCTGCCCAAAGAGGTAGTCCAAGGCTGCGCGGTAGCCGGCGAGCTCCCGTTCGCTGCGGGTCCGCAGCGTCGTCGTCTTGCCGCCGATGATCGCTGACGCCCGCGATTGGTCTACCACCACGCCCTCAAGGGCTGACGACGCGGTGATGCTCGCGATCCGGGCCCGGATCGCGAGCTCGGTGAGCAGGGCGGGCTCAGCGGAAGCCTGGGTGTGAGGCACGCCGTCATTTTGCGTCGTTTTGTCCGCGTACTCTGGAACGGAGACAGTTTGACATCTGTGGAGGAGCGGTCGTATGAGCACCCAGGGCACGAAAAGCTCATCGGTCGGAGCGGATACTTCCCCCGCGAATGTCCTGCTCACCATGACCCCGATGCAGGCCAAGGCGTTGGCCACGCTGATCGGCCGTAGCGCAAGGCGTGGCTCTGGGCTCGACGCCTTACGAATTGCGTTGATACGTGGGGCTTCTGACGTGAACTCGCGGGGGCCGTCATCTGCTGCGTCTGCTCTCGCCGAGACCAAGGCATTCATCGCTGGCGCACAGGTCGACGTTGCGGCCGCTCGCGAGGCGAAGTACGTGGCCAAGTCCGCCGCCGCTACCAAGAGGTCAGTGGTTGCGGCGGCTCTCATGACCGCCGAAGCTGCCTCACGCGCCCGTGACGAGAAGGCAGGCGCCGCCGCCTGTGCGGCTCTCAACATGGCGGACACGGCCGCCGAGACGGCTAGCGACATACAGTCTCAGGCTGATGCCCTCGCCAGACGAGTAGCCACCGCCGCATCCGAGGCTGCTGACACAGTCTCGGCATCGATCGTCTCCGGCAGTGAGGAGGAGGGCGCGCTGATAGCCCTGCAGCTCGCGGCCACCGTAGCGGCGACGGCGATCGCCACCGCGGAGGAGACGGCCCTCGCCGCTGCCGCAGTAGCCACTGCCGTCGCTTCTGCTGCGACCCAGGCAGCGCTTGCGGCGTCTGCGGCGGCGGCGGCGTTCGAGCGAGAGGTGACCCACGCAGCAGAAGCCGTAAAGCTGGTGGCTGCAACAACCGCTCGCGATCTGGCTCTCAACGCCGATGCCAAGGCGGTCGAGCTGGCGCTGGCGGCTCGAGGGCCCAGCCGCATCTGACCGAAGTTGGACCGTCCGACCTGACCGAAGTGCTACGGGCAGCCCGGAGCCAGAGGGTCCGCTGCTGGTCAGGCAGCGTGCGTGAGCGCCGCTCCGACCTGGTCGGCAAGCAGAACCGCCACCCTGAGCTGTTCCACTGACGGGCGGACGACGCGAGTCGAGGCGGTGAGGATGAACTGACCGTGCACAAGGCCGCCCTGCCGGACGACCAGGCCGATCCGTTCATTTGTTGGGAGACCATCGCTCTCGACGTTGAACTGGTGTCCCCGGCCGGTCACGTAGCCATCATGGTCGAGGCTCAGCTCCTGTGGGCCCGGACCGGCGCCGGGGACGAACCGGCACTCGTCGATGTCCAGGACCTGGACGATCTGCTGGGCGACGTGGTCAATCAGACTTCGTCTCCATCGCTCCATCCAACCACTGCCCGGGCCGAAGACCGCGGCGAATGCCGCACCCGCGAGCGTTCGAGTCAAGAAGGGGTCTGGTGGTCCTGCTCGTCGGGCTGGAACCGGTAGCCCATGCCGGGCTCAATGTTGCAGGTGGCGGGGGCCAGGGTTC
>JANOHS010000090.1:0-3177 GCA_031406655.1 Micrococcales bacterium | reverse complement strand
GATCGTGCGGTCCTCGAGCACGTCACCGCCGCCGCGAGCGACCGCCGGCTCTCGACGCACCTTGGGCAGGACCCAGGCCAGAAGGGCGATCACGACCAGTGCCACGAGCACGGTGACCACGGGCGAGAATCCGCTGCTGGCCAGGCTGTTGGCGCCGTCGAGAAGGGCGCGCAGCTGGTCGATAACCCACCCGATGACCGACCCCAGCCACGGTTCCTGGTAGTCGGAGCCGCGCAGCTCGTCGCTGAGCCAGTCCCGTGCCTCGGGGGGCGTGGGATCCAGGCCACGAGAAGGTGACCAGCTCGCCGGCGTCATGGGATGTCGTTCAGATCCGCGGTGCCGGGTTGGACTCTGCCTCGCGGAGCAGGACCACGTCGAGCGCCTCGAGGCGCATCCGGCGGTCGATGTAGAGCAGGCCGGTCACCGCTGCGACGAAGGGCGTCGTGATCGCCCCGGACAGCAACGAGGACAGGTGCTCGACGAACGTGACGAGCATCTGCGCGTTCTCCGTGTCCTGCCCGGCCATCGCCGCGACGCCGAGACCGATGAGCGAGAGCGGCATTCCGAGCATCGCTCCGATGACGCCGGCGACCAGGCCCGCCAACAGGGTGATGCCCAGCACGCGCCAGAATGCCGTGCCTCTGGTGAGCGCGAACGAGCGTCGCAGCCCGGCGAGCACGCCATGCCCCTCGAGAACGATCGCGGGTGCGGCGAGCGAGATCTTGGTCGAGACCACCAGGGTCACCGCGATCAGGGCAAGAACGCCAAGGAGCACCAGGACCGCGCCTGCTCCCGTGTTGTCGTTGACCAGCAGCAGGACGCCTGGTCCGATCAGCACCACCGTTGACAGGAGGCTGAACAGCCCGGCCAGGAGGGTCAGCCCGAGCACCGGTGGGAGGCGTCCGCGACTGGATCGCCACGTCTGACCGATGTCCGGCCTGCGGCCGAGCACGGCCTGGCCGACGACATGGATCAGCAGTCCGCTCAGCACCGTGGTCGCGAGGGTGGTTGAGATCGTCTGCAGAACTGCTCCCGGGACCCCGATGAACGCGTCGGCGCCCGGCCCGAGTGCGCGCAGCGACTCGGCCAGAAGATGGGTGGTTCCGATGGCCAACGCTGCCGATGGGAGAAGGAAGGCAGCGAGCACCAACGCCGACAGGCCGACCATCGCCTTCGGGTTGAATCGCACGGCCTTCACCGCGCCGTCCAGGATGTCGCCGAGCTGGAGCGGTCGTAGGGGCACGATGCCCGGTCTGTGCGCCGTCAGCATCGGGTTCTGGCCCGACACCCTCGGACCGGTGGGCGGGGGCCCGGCATACGATCCGGACTGCGGGGCAGCCTGCGACCATGGTGGTTGGCCGTCCTGAGGTCCAGGGGCCGGGAATCCGCCGGTCGCCGTCATTACTCTCCTTTGGTCAGCTGGCTGAGACCCCATGATGTCATCGAGCACCGACCAGCGCCCCGACTGCAGCAGTGGCCTCGGCGGCCGACACGGGTCGGGCTCCGAGCCGGACGTGCCCGGCCACGATCGCGGGCTCCTGCCGGCACAGGCGCAGGCCCCGACGCCAAAGGACCCACGGCGGCTTGCGGCGTTCGGCCAGGTCGCGCACCAGCCGGCGAGCGAAGGTCAGCCAGCGACCGTTGTGGACGCAGTAGGCCGCGGCCAGGACACCGGCATCGGTGAGGGCGGCGATGATCTCGGCGGCAAAGATGCCTTCGGCCAGGATCAGCTGACCGGGCTCGGCGGTGAGGGTTGAGTGCCCGACGGTGCGGGACGAGCTGATGTCGTACGTCGGGAGGTCCACGGCTCCGTCCCGGCACAGGGCAACCAGCGCGCGGACCGCGGCGTCGGCGTGCCAGGACCGCGGGTCGTCCCAGTCAGGAACGCCCATCGGAAGGACCGGCAGCAACGGATCACCGGCGTCGCGGTAGAAGTCGTCCAGCCGGACGATCGGCCACCCGTGGCGTTCCTGCAGCCGCGCGGCCAGACGTGACTTGCCGGCACCGCTGGGTCCGGCCACGATCACGACGCGTCGTCGGCCGTCAGCGACCCTTGGGATGCCAGACCGTCTTGGTCTCGAGGTAGGCCTTCATCCGGGTCAGGTCCGGCGTTCCCGACCAGTCGGGCTCGGTCGCGTCCGCGTCGCCGCCGTCCGTCGGGCGCAGGACACGCTTGAGGTTCTCCGCCGCGGCACGCTCGAGGTCTGCCCACACCAGAGCGTCGGCATCGGCGGCACCGGTCAGGTCGATGGCGTTGACGTCCTGGTGGGAAGCCAGCCAGGGCGCGACCTCGGCCGTGCGCCCCGTGATCAGGTTGATGACGCCCGCAGGGACGTCTGAGGTGGCCAGGACCTCCGAGAGCGTCACCGCGGGAAGCGGCCGGAGCTCGCTGGTCAGGACCACCGCGGTGTTGCCGCTGACCACGATCGGCGCAAGGACGCAGACGAGGCCGAGCAGCGAGGAGCGTTGCGGTGCAAGGGCGGCGACCACTCCGGTGGGCTCCGGCACGGAGATGTTGAAGTACGGGCCGGCGACCGGGTTGACCCCACCCAGGACCTGGGCGAGCTTGTCCGACCACCCGGCATACCAGACCCAGCGGTCGATGGCCCGGGAGACGACCCTGTCCGCGCGGGCGGGCGTGAGTCCCTCGGCCGCGGCGACCTCCGCGGCGAACTGCTCGCGGCGACCCTCCATCAGCTCGGCCACCCGATAGAGCACCTGACCGCGGTTGTATGCCGTGGCCGTGGACCACTTCGCCAGGGCACCGCGGGCGGCCACGACGGCATCCCGGGCGTCCTTGCGGGAGCCCATGGCCGCGTTGGCCAGGAACCTTCCGCGGCTGTCGCTGACCTCGTAGGTGCGACCGGACTCGCTGCGCGGGAACGCCCCGCCGATGTAGAGCTTGTGCGTCTTGCGCACCTCGATCCGTTGCTCCGGGCCGGCATTGCGCCGGGTCGCAGTGGGGCTCATCGGTTCGCTCCTGTCGTGACGTAGCCCTGCAGACCGTGGATGCCGCCTTCACGCCCGTACCCGGACTCCTTGTAGCCGCCGAAGGGAGAGGTCGGGTCGAAGCGGTTGAACGTGTTCGCCCAGATCACCCCTGCGCGCAGCTGGTCGGCCATCCACAGGATCCGCGACCCCTTCTCGGTCCAGATCCCAGCGGAGAGCCCGTATGGC
>JANOHS010000071.1:0-2875 GCA_031406655.1 Micrococcales bacterium | reverse complement strand
CGGGTGCGTCAGTGGATGATCACACCGAGGCAGGCGTGGAAGCAGACGCCGGCTCCGGGTTACCGTTCTCGTCCTCGTCGACGACGATCCCGATCTCGCGAGCCCAGGCGTCGAACTCCGCCGAGGCGGCAGGCGCGGGTGCGTCGGAGCTCCCGCCCGGGTTGAACCAGCGCAGGTTGTGGGTCGTGAACCCCGATCCGACGATCAAGGTGCCCTGGTCCCTCAAGGGGGCGATCTTTCGGCCGATCTCGAACAGCTTGCGCGGGTCGAGCGTCGGCATCGACATCTGAAGGACAGGCACGTCGGCCTCGGGGAACATCTCGACGAGCGGGACGTACGCGCCGTGGTCGAGGCCACGCCTCTGGTCCTGGTGCACCGGTGTGCCGGCAGCGTGCAGCAGCCCGGTGACGTCCGCAGCCAGAGCGGGGGCGACCGGCGCGTCATACGTCACCTCGTAGTAGCGCTGCGGGAAACCCCAGAAGTCATAGATGAGAGGCACTTTCGTCGTCGCAGACAGGGCGAGCGGCGCCTCCTCCCAGTGGGCGGAGACCATCAGAATGCTCTCTGGCCTGGGCAGATCGGCCGACCAGGAGGCGAGCTCCGCGGTCCAGGTCGGGTCGTCCGCGAGCGGGGGAGCGCCGTGGCTGAGGTACAGCACCGGCATCCTGGCGCTTTGCTTCGTCATGCCCCGACCATATATGAAACAAGTTAAACATTCAACTACATTTGGTATGACGTGACAGACCTCGCCAGCGCAGCGGGTTCCAGAGAACCGGTCGGTAGGGGCTACCGTCTATGCGCATTGCCATGTCGACGCAGCGACGAATCCGCTGCACGTGGTGATGGGAAGTTGAGGGTTGACCGTGGGAACTACGTCCGGACGCAAGCTCGTCATCGTCGAGTCGCCGGCCAAGGCCAAGAAGATCGGTGAGTACCTCGGCAAGGGATACGCCGTGGACGCCAGCGTTGGGCACATCCGGGACCTCCCCGTCCCGAGGGACCTGCCGGCGGACATGAAGAAGGGTCCGTACGGCAAGTTTGCCGTCGACGTGGACAACGGTTTCGACGCCTACTACGTGGTCGACCCCGACAAGCGCAAGAAGGTGGCTGAGCTCAAGCGCCTGCTCAAGGACGCCGACGAGCTCCTGCTGGCCACAGATGAGGACCGCGAGGGCGAGGCCATCGCGTGGCACCTGCTCGAGGTGCTCAAGCCCAAGGTGCCGGTCCGTCGCATGGTGTTCCACGAGATCACCAAGGAAGCGATCATCCGCGCCGCCAACGAAACCCGTGAGCTCGACTCCCGTCTGGTGGATGCCCAGGAGACCCGGCGCATCCTCGACCGCCTCTATGGGTACGAGGTCTCACCGGTGCTCTGGCGCAAGGTGCGCCAGGGGCTCTCGGCCGGGCGCGTGCAGTCCGTCGCGACCCGCATCGTGGTCGAGCGCGAGCGCGAGCGGATGGCCTTCCGCCGTGCCTCATACTGGGATGTCGAGGGTGACTTCGCGCCGGATTCGGCTGCGGCACAAGCCTTCACGGCCCGGCTGAGCATGGTCGACGGCTTGCGCGTGGCCACGGGCCGGGACTTCGGTGACGACGGAGTGCTCAAGGGCGCCAGCGTGGTCCAGCTGGACGAGGCCGCCGCACACCTCATCGCCAATGCCGTCATGGATGACGCCGATGTTGTGGTCACCGACGTCGCCGAGAAGCCATACACCCGCCGCCCCTACGCGCCGTTCACGACGTCGACGCTGCAGCAGGAGGCGAGCCGCAAGCTGCGTCTTTCGAGCAAGAACGCCATGCGCGTGGCCCAACGCCTGTACGAGAACGGCTACATCACCTACATGCGTACCGACTCCACCACGCTGTCGGAGGCCGCGCTGACCGCTGCCCGTAGCCAGGCCCGGGACATGTATGGCGCGGAGTACGTCCCCGACTCGCCTCGCCGCTATGAGAAGAAGGTCAAGAACGCGCAGGAGGCCCACGAGGCGATCCGTCCGGCCGGCGACCGCTTCCGGACGCCGGCTCAGGTTGCCGGTGAGCTGCGCGGTGAGGAGTTCGCGCTCTACGAGCTGATCTGGAAGCGCACGGTCGCCTCGCAGATGGCCGATGCCCGCGGATCCACCGCCACGGTCAAGCTGGGTGCCACCCTGGCGGACGGCCGCAGCGTCGAGTTCTCCGCCAGCGGGACCGTTATCACCTTCCGGGGCTTCCTCGCGGCCTACGAAGAGGGTCGCGACGACGACGCGGCCGCGCGCGCCCAGGCTGCGGACGAGGAGCGTCGCCTGCCGAAGCTTTCCGTCGGCGTCCCGCTCGACGTGCTCCGCGCCGACGCGGGCGGACACGAGACGTCGCCTCCGGCCCGCTATACGGAAGCAACGCTGGTGAAGTCCATGGAGGAGAAGGGTATTGGCCGCCCGTCGACCTATGCCGCGACCGTCGGCACCATCCAGGACCGCGGCTACGTCAACAGTCGTGGATCTGCCCTGATCCCCACGTGGCTGGCCTTCGCCGTGACCCGCTTGCTCGAGGAGCATTTCGCCAACCTGGTCGACTACGACTTCACCGCGTCCATGGAGGAGGACCTCGACCGCATCGCCAACGGTGAGGAGCAGCGGGTCGACTGGCTCAGGCGCTTCTACTTCGGCGAGGAGTCCACCTCGGTCGAAGGCCTGCGACACCTGGTCGCCGACCTCGGCGAGATCGATGCCCGCGAGATCTCCACCATCCCCATCGGCGAGGGCATCGTCGTGAGGGTCGGCCGGTACGGGCCCTACGTCGAGGAGACCACACCGGCCGGCGTCGACCCTGCCACCGGCGTGGTTGCCGAGGGCGCCACCGGTGAGTCCCGTCGTGCCACCATCAACGACGACATCGC
>JANOHS010000055.1:0-5235 GCA_031406655.1 Micrococcales bacterium | reverse complement strand
CCGATGCGTTGGCGGGGGCGGCTTTGGCCGGTTCCCAGCATGTTCCGGTGTTGTTGACGGCGCCGGGGTCTTTGCCCGAAGCGACTGCGACGGCGTTAACGCGGTTGCAGCCGGCGAGGATCGTGGTGCTGGGTGGCACGGGCGCGGTCTCGGCCGCGGTGGCCGCGCAGCTGGCTGGGTTCACCAGTGGCGGGGTGACCCGGCTGAAAGGCACTGATCGGTATTCGACGGCGGCTGCGGTGGCGGCGGGGTTCGCCCCGGCCGTGGCTACGGCTTACGTGGCCAGTGGCACGGGGTTCGCCGATGCGTTGGCGGGGGCGGCTTTGGCCGGTTCCCAGCATGTTCCGGTGTTGTTGACGACGCCGGGGTCGTTGCCCGATGCAACGGCGGCGGCGCTAACGCTGTTGCAGCCGGCGAGGATCGTCGTGCTGGGTGGCACGGCCGCAGTCTCGGCCAACGTGGCCGCCACCCTGACGGGTCAGTGAGCCACCCAATGCCAAGGACCACGGACCCACCACGATTTCAACGCTGCCCACGCCTCCGGGTGGTCAGGCGTTACGCATCCCCGCTATGGCGATGTTCGGCACCGCGCCAGTGCCACCGACTACCTCTAGCCTGGTGATGGTGGGCGTCCGCCGCAGCCACGCGAGGATGCTCTCCGGTGGCGTCGTCGGGGGGACCAGCAGGACGAGCTGACCCATCGCCCCGGCCCCGAGGGCGTCCACGAGGTTGGCATTGCGCCCGCCGGTCACCGTTACTTCAGCGGCTGGGACCAGGCCGCTGAACGCGTCGGCGATGGCCACGGATGTGCCCCAACGGTCGGAGCCACCCGCCCGCGAGCAGGTCGGCAGCGCGGTCCTGACGGCCTCGGAGAGGACACCTTCTCCTCCGATGCACGTCGTCACGGTGACGCCCAGCGAAAGCAGTGCCGCGGAGGTTGCCGGCGGGACCGAGTCCCGTTGCACCAGAACGATCGGACGAGCCAGAGCGGATGCCGGCCCGGATGCCGAGAGCGCGTCCGCCAGGGATCCCGGCTGGCCGGAGGCCACGATGGCCGCCCCACTCGTAGCGCCGACGCGGACAGCGACAGCTGCGGCCGTCGCATACCGGTCCTTGCCAAAGACGCGATCCACCGCCAGACCGAGCCCGGTCAGCTCCGCCACGACCGACTCCGAGACAGCGCCCGCGCCCCCGACGATGATGGCTTTGTCGGCCGAACGGCGTTGCAGCTCAACACGGGTCGCCTCCGGGATGGTCGCGCCCACGAGCAGGATCGGCCCCCCGAGGGAACGCGCGAGCGGCCCGGCCACCAGCCCGTCCACCAGGTTGGCGTCCCGACCGCTGACGATCACCACGGTGCGACCAGCCGGTGACGCCTGCCGGGCGACTGCCACAGCAGTGCTGTAGCGGTCCGCGCCGGCCACCCGGACGTACGGCCGGTTCAGCCAGCTGGAGGGCAGCGCGAGACGAGACCTCATCAGCTCACCGCTGATCGTGGCCGTCGTGCCGCTCGAGGACGTCGCGACGGCCGACCTCACCCCCGTGCCGGCAGTGCGCTGGCTCAGGTCGATCGACACGACGTCGGTCAACCCGAAGGCAGCCGCCATCGCCGCCTGCGTCACCGGCCGCGTCCAGGCCGCATACTTCGGGTTCTTCAGCGGGTCAAGGCTCCAGGGGTCTGGCACAGAACGCAGGTAGGGGATCGCCTGGACCCATACATCCTCGCTGTTCTGCGTGCGGCCACCCGACGACGAGTAGTAGTACGTGGTGGCCAAGTTGCCTTCGTACTGAACGACTTTGCCCTGGAGCGTCCCGACCGAGGTGCGGTCAACACCGGCCTTCCACAGCTTCCCATAGTTGGTGCCAGAGATGGTCTCGTTCTCCTTGGACCAGCCGGTGAAGTTCTGGCTCTTCACCGAGTCATAGACGTTGCAGTTGCAGGCGGACTTCAGCGACATGTTCGCCAAGGCGTATCCGCGGGCGATGATCGCCTGGGCGTCCAGCGCGGCAGCAGGCCACGACGACGGCATCTCGCCTATGCCATAGAGGTATTCGTCATGCAGGCGCAGGACGTTGACGGCGTTGACCTGTCCGCTGAGGACGCCCATCTCCAGCCTGCCGTGCCGATAGACCCCACCCGCGCCGGTCACCGTGGTCAGCGCCGCAGGCCCAGCGGCGTTGTAGAAGCGGGTGCCGTCCCACTCGACAAACACCGTGGCGCCGACGAGGTCGTGGATCACGGTGGCGCCAAGAAGGTCGACGTTGGTGAACCGCGCCCGGACCTGCCCGCCCACCACGGCGAAGCTGACCTGCGCTCCGGCCGGCACGAGCTGCGCGTCGCTGGCACCGGTGCGGAGCCGCATCCGGCCGAGGGTGGTGCTGGCCGTCAGCGTCACCGCTTGGTGCACCTGGACCCGGATGTTCATGTTGTCGGTGCGCGCGGCGACTGTGGTGCCCGTGTAGTAGTGCGACAGGATCTGGGCCGCGGAGCGACCGGCCTCTGCCTGCCCTCTGGCGCCGTACTGCGAGAGCCCGACGCCGTGGCCCCACCCGGATCCGTTGACCGCGAACGAGGCCGGTATGGCGGCCGCCGCGGTGGGTGCCGACGGCAGGGTCCCAGCGGCCAGCAGTGCCAGGACTGCCGAGAAGGCCTTGACCCGCCCGGCCGCCAACAAGGAGCGACGCGGGCTCATGAGCTCGCCGCCAGGTGGATGGACCGCAGGGTCGCGGTGCTCACTGCGCCTGGGCCGCCGAGCACGTGCACCTGACCGGCGGACTTGGCCGTCAGCTGTGCCAAGGCCAGGGCGGGGACCGAGGTCGGGCGAATGAGCAACGTGAGCCGACCCATGGCACCTCCAGCTAGAGCGTCGACGAGATTGGCGTCCAGACCGGAGGCTACCGCCATCGTCTCGGTCCCAACCAACGAGGAGAACACGCGGGTGATCTCCGCCGCTGTGGCGAACCGGTCATCGCCGGCCACCCGGGACGTTGCCGGGAGGTTCAGCGCCACCCGGGTGGGTTCGCTGATGACGCCCGGACCACCGACCACCGTGGCCCCCGTGATCGCCAGCAGCTTCAACGCCGCAGTGGTCGCCGCCGGCACGGAGTCCTTTGCCACCAGCAGGATCGGCCGGTTCAGCCGGGCCGCCGGGCCGGACGCCGCAACCGCGTCCACCAGGGACAGACCGCTGGCGATGATGACCTCCTTGGTCGGCGCCTTGACCTCGCGGGCGACCGCGGCCGCCGTGGCGAACCGGTCCGCGCCGAAGCGCCGGTTCACGGTGGTCACGCCCAGGGCCCGCAGCTGGGTCTCGACCGCAGGGGTCACCGCACCGGTCCCGCCAACGATCCACGCGGTGGTCGCCCTCCGTGCCTTGATGTCGTTGGCGACGACCGTCGGCACCCCGGTCCGGGAGACCACCAGCACCGGTGCCTTCTTGGCGAACCCCAGTGGCCCGGCCACGAGCCCGTCGACCAGGCTCTGCTGGGCACCGGACACGATCACGACCGAGGAGCCGGTCGGGAACGCCGCGGCCCCCTCGGCGACGCTGGTCGAGTAGCGGTCGTTACCGGCAATCCGGCTGGTGCTACAGGCTCCTGGCGGGCTGCCGACCCCGGGCAGCACCTCGACGTCCTGGGACCACGCCCCGTTGTCGGACGCGTAGCTGACGACATACACGCCCGGTGGCGCCCACTCACCGGTGGAGGTCTTGAGGTCCCACGCCGCCGCGATCCGGTTCGACAGGCCGGTGTACGTCTGGATCGGCGTCAACGAGCACATGGACTGCACCGTGACGCTCCAGCTCATCTCGGCCCACAGGTTGGCCGAGAACGCGACCGAGCCGGCGGCATACGTGGGCGTGGTCGGGGTTGCCGTGGCGGAGGCCATGGCCGGCGGGTACTCGGGGGCGAGCACCGAAGCCTGGGACCGGATCGATCCCAGCTCCGCGTTGAGGAACCGTCCCGCGCAGGCGGTCTTTCCCACCTCGCCGTGGTGCGGGACCGTGTTGACGGTCACCGCGGTGCCGGCGGGGTAGCGCGAGGTGGTGCCGCCTCCCGACGTGAGGACCGTTTGGCCAGAGGGGTCGACGCCGAACGGCCCCAGCTTCCAGGCCGCGACGCGGGCGATCGAGCTCAGCATCTCCGCCGGCGGCGAGACGGTGTCGTAGTTCCCGAGCGCCGACACGCCCATCGACTCCCTGTTGAATCCCTCGGCGTGCGCGCCCTGGACCAGCTCGTCGATGCTGCCCTTGCGGCCCTCGAAGATGGTGCCGGCCTTGTCGACCAGGAAGTTGTACCCGATGTCGGACCAGCCGTTGGTCTTGGTGTGGTAGGCGTAGATCGACCGGATCTGTGCCGCCGCATCAGCCGTCCCGCTATAGGTATTGGTCGTCGCCGTGTGGTGGACGAACATCGCCTTGAGCGTGTCGTTCCTGCTGGTGGGCTTGGCCAGAGTCTCGTCAGCGCCCCACTGGCTCCTGGTGACCATGGCCGGCGTTCCCGCCGCAGCCGCGCTGGCCGCCGGCATCCCGGCATCAAGGGCGGCGTCGCCCGGTGAGCTCCCGGGGTCGATCAGTGACACCTGCAGACCCGCAGGCGCGTTCCCGTCCGGGGTGTCGACACGGACCTGTACGCCGTCCGCACCCTCGGTGAGCAGCGGGTCGGTTCCCGTGCGGTGCCGGGACTCCCGCGCCTCTGCCGTATTACCGTCCGGGCCTTCCTCGGATGCGGCCAGTACGTACCACTCGCTCCACGTGCCCTCTTCGCGCACCCGCACCAGCACCTCGACGTCGGTGGCCCTGACGCTTTCGGCGTCCCACGACACGCCGACGAGGTTGAAGTCTTCGGTGTCCGTTTCCTCGGTCAGCACCACGGGTTCCTCCGCGGCTGCGGCCGCGGCGCGAACTGTCTCGTCTGCATCGCCCAAGTCCTCCGGGCTCATGGCGCCCAGACGCTCGGGTGCCGTCTCCGCGGTGGCTTCAGGCGACTCCTGTTGTAGTAGTGCGAGGGCGCCCGGGTCCACGCCCACGGGTTTCAGCACCTCCAGCCGGGGCGACACCGGGCCGGGCGCTGGGGTCGGCAACGTCACGGTCGGCGCCACCAGGAGCGCAGAAGCGAGACCGAGGGACAAGGTGGCGGTGATCAGTCGTCGCACGGCGCAGGTCTCCAGGAGGCAGGCAGGTGAACACTTCAGCCACAATGATCACACGAACACCCTCAGTAACAGCGCTAAGG
>JANOHS010000054.1:0-3125 GCA_031406655.1 Micrococcales bacterium | reverse complement strand
GACGCAGATCATCGGCGACGAGGACGGTTGGGTCAAGGAGATCGAGGTCATCGACATGGAGCTGGGTGAGCCGGACGCCAGCGGACGCCGGCGTCCCGTGCCCATCGAGGGCTCCGAGCGGCGCATCCCGGTGGACGTGGTCATCGTCTCGGTCGGTACCAATGCCAACCCGCTGCTGACCAAGAGCACCAGCGGACTCGACCTCACCAAGTGGGGCAACATCGTCGCCGACGAGAACACCCTGGCGACCAGCAAGAAGGGCGTGTTCGCCGGCGGCGACATCGTCACCGGCGCCGCCACGGTCATCCTGGCGATGGGCGCCGGCAAGACCGGGGCGCGCTCCATCGACCGCTATCTGCAGGGCCGGCCCTTGCTGACGGCGGACGAGGAAGCGGCTCTGCCCGCCAGCTCCTAGGGCTTGGGGCCGGCGATATTGACCAGCCAGCTGACACCGAACCTGTCAGCGCACATTCCGAACATGTCGCCCCAGGGGGCAGCCTCGAGCGGCATCGCCACAGTGCCTCCAGCGCTGAGCGCTTCCCAGAAGCGCCGTAACTGGGCTTCATCCTCGCCGCTGAGGGAGACGGAGTAGCTGTCACCAGGCGTGTACTTCATGCTGTTCGGGGTATCGGCGGCCATCAGCGTCAGGCCGTCCTCGGTGACGAGCATCGCATGCATGATCTTGTCCTGCTCGGCCGGATCTTCGCTGGCCTGGAACTCGCCAAACGTGCTCAAGGTGAGCTCGCCGCCGAATACCGACTGGTAGAACTCCATCGCCTCTTTGGCATTATCGCGAAAGCCAAGATAGGGATTGAGCTTGATACTCATTGAAAGTCTCCTTCAACTGTTCGATGGGCGCCCTTTCGGGGCTGGGCGGCTGAACCCCTACTCCCCGTTCTCGTACCTGAACGAGATGCGAAGCTTCGTCCGATAGGTGATCCCGCCGTCCTCTGCCATGTGGATGTCCTGCGCGACAACCTCGGCGACCCTCAGATCGCGAAGCGTCCCGCTCGCCGCCTTGATGGCAACGGACGCGGCGTCCTCCCAGGACTGCGTACTTGTTCCGATGAGATCGGTCACTCTGTAAACGCTCACGCGACCCTCCTGGCCATTCGAGATGGATTGTCTTCCGAAGAGACAAGTCCTACCTGACTGATGCGCTCTGCGACAAGGGGGAGGAGGAGGTTGAGTGCGGCGGCCTGGGAGCCGTCCGCACGAGGGCGTGGACGTGTGCCGGGACCTAGGTCCCTATCGACGGAGGCCGGTCGATACCAGCGTTGGGGGTGGAACGAAGGGAGGTGTAGTTGGATGAAGCTAACGATTCGAGATCTCGTTGCGACCCTTGTCGTCGTGGCCATCGGCGTGCCCTACGTCGGTTACCTGGTCAACGGCGAGATGCCGTTCGTCAAGGACCCGCGGGGGATGTCCGCCGTGGGTCTGCTGCTGGGTGCGGTCGCTTTCTTTGCGTTGAGGAGCGTTGACACCCTCGACCGGTTCGGCAAGGTCGAGTTCGGGGCGTGGATCGTGTCCCTGGTACTGGGCGTTGTCGCCCTGGCCTTCGCAGAGGCCGCCGCGGCAGAGACCCTCCTGGCGGTGTTCATGGCCTCGATCCTGATCGTGTGGGCGTTCGAGCTGCTGGACCACGCTGGTCTGTTGCACTCGCATGACCACCCGGGCGGACTGACGCACGCCTGATCTCCCGGCAACGGCCGGCGAGGTGGTGGCGAGGCCGTCGCCACCACCTCGGACCCCGGCGGCCACCAGCAGATGTAGTACCCGGGGCTTGAGGAAACAATCGCGAGCGAGGTCGTCGCCCGTTCGGCTTATGGAGACATCGGCACAATGGGCGGACTTGGGCCCTGAACGGATAGCGGCTGCTGATTCCCTTTCCCAGCGCTTTACCTGTTCCAGTACTTTTCTTTACACATGGTGGCTAATGTGCCGCCGTCGTAGAAGAAATGGGTCTGGGCATGAGTCTGGGCGGTGGTGGATCCAGGACGCACGTGGTGTCAACCGTGCCAAGTGCCACCGCAGCCGGCAACGGGAAGGTCCTGCCCGCACCCGCCCCGACCAGTGCCGAGTCGGTCGGTGTCCCCCGCAGCCACGCCATCCCCGTCAGGTCGCACCGCCTCTATGTCTCGGTCGCCGCGAAGTTCATGCTGGCGACCGCGTTCACGGCCGGGTGGGTCTGGGTCTCGGTGTGGGTCTCGCGTGGGTGGATCGGCGATCTCGAACCGGTGATGGGCACGGTCCCGGCCTGGGGGGTCGTCATCCTGGTGGCGTTCCTGCCGGGAGCCATCGTGGCGTTCATGGCGGCCTCCCTCGTTCTCGACCAGCAGCCTCCGCTGAGAGTGCTTTCGCCGACGACCGCGCTGACCGTCATCATCGCCGCGCGCAACGAGGAGCGCGGCATCGGCAAGACGATCGCCGCAATCAGCCGCACCGACTACGCAGGGCCGGTCTCGGTGATCCTGGCCGACAACGGTTCGACGGATCGCACCTGCGCGGCCGCGCTGCGGGCTGCCGCACACCTCGGCGTCTCGCTGCGGATCATCTCCGAGCTGACCCCGGGCAAGTCGAACGCGCTGAACACGGCGCTGCTCCAGGTGGAGACGCCGTACGTGGTGACCGTGGACGCCGACACGCTGCTGCACGTGGAGTCGCTGCGTCGCCTGGTCTCGCGCCTGGAGTCGGCGCCCTCGGACACCGCCGCCGTCGCTGGAAGCGTCCTGGTGCGCAACTCGCGGGCAAACCTGCTCACGCGGGTCCAGGAGTGGGACTACTACCTCGGCATCGCCGCGGTGAAGCGGATGCAGGGCCTCTACCAGGCGACGCTGGTGGCCCAGGGCGCCTTCTCGCTCTACCTCACTGCCGAGCTTCGACGCGTCGGCGGCTGGCCGGACGCCATCGGCGAGGACATCGTGGTCACCTGGCGGCTGATGGAGCAGGGCGACCGCGTCCTGTTCGAGCCGACGGCAGTGGCTTTCACCGATGCCCCGGTCCTGCTCACCCACTTCATGCGGCAGCGGGCGCGGTGGGCGCGCGGGATGCTGGAGGGCCTCGCGACGGTGCCACCCTGGCGTCAGTCACGGCGGTTGACCGGGTTCGTGGCCGGCATCGATCTG
>JANOHS010000047.1:0-7601 GCA_031406655.1 Micrococcales bacterium | reverse complement strand
CGGCGTGAACCGTTGATCTGCTTGGGATGACTGCGTTCGAAGGGTGTCATCGAGCGCACCATCGCCTCGACCCGGTCGAACTCGCTCTCGTCGAGGGAGTCGAGCTGAGCGCGCATGTCACCCATGCCGGGCATCATCTTGAGCATCGACTTCAGCGAGCCCATCTTCTTGATGGCCGCCATCTGACTGAGGAAGTCGTCGAACGTGAAGTCCTCGTCCTCCATGAACTTGCGGGCCATCTCAGCGGCCTGGTCGCGGTCGAAGGCCTTCTCGGCCTGCTCGATCAGCGTCAGCACGTCACCCATGTCCAGGATGCGTGAGGCCATCC
The DNA here is from genome assembly GCA_031406655.1 of Micrococcales bacterium. Classification (GTDB taxonomy): domain Bacteria; phylum Actinomycetota; class Actinomycetes; order Actinomycetales; family Dermatophilaceae; genus UBA4719. The sequence continues at coordinate 7,273 of JANOHS010000047.1, read as the reverse complement.
GGTCGGGGTGGAAGACCTCGAGGTCGCCGACCTTCTCGCCGGTGGAGGCGAACATGATCGGTCGCCCGGTGACCTTGGCCACCGACAGGGCGGCACCACCGCGGGCGTCACCGTCGAGCTTGGTCAGCACCACGCCGGTGAAGTCCACGCCGTGCTGGAACGCCAGCGCCGTGTCGACCGCAGCCTGGCCGATCATGGCGTCGATGACGAAGAGCACCTCGTTGGGCGAGATCGCGGCCCGGATGTCGGCAGCCTGGCGCATGAGGTTCTCGTCGATCGCCAGCCGTCCGGCGGTGTCGACGATGACGACGTCGTACTGCTTGGTGCGGGCATGATCCACACCTTGGCGGGAGACGGAGACCGGATCACCGAACGACCTTGTGCCATCACCGGACCCGGCCCCGGCGTCATAACCGGCCACGTTCCCGCGCTCGGGCGCGAAGACCGGGATGCCGGCTCGCTCCCCGACGACCTGGAGCTGGGTCACGGCGTTGGGGCGCTGAAGGTCAGCCGCGACCAGGACCGGGGTGTGACCCTGGTCCTTGAGCCACTTGGCGAGCTTGCCTGCCAACGTGGTCTTACCGGAGCCCTGCAGCCCCGCGAGCATGATGACGGTCGGTGGGTTCTTGGCGAACTGGATCCGGCGGGTCTGCCCACCCAGGATCGTCACGAGCTCCTCGTTGACGATCTTGACGATCTGCTGGGCCGGGTTCAGCGAGCCGCTGACCTCGGCGCCGAGGGCACGCTCGCGAACCGCTCCGGTGAACTCGCGCACCACGTGCAGCGCGACGTCGGCATCGAGCAACGCGACGCGGATGTCGCGGATCGTTGCGTTGATGTCCGATTCGGACAGGCGGCCCTTTCCGCGCAGGTTCTTGAAGGTGGCGGTCAGACGGTCAGACAGGCTCGTAAACACGACGCAAGGTTATCTTCCCGGTGAGGGGGACTCGTCGCACGCGTCCAGAAGCATGGAAATCGTCTGGGCCACCCGCGCCGGCGAGAGGATCCGCCCACCGAACTCGCTGACGTAGAACGTGTCCAGGGTCTGGCCCGCATAGGTGGCGATGTAGGCACTGTGCACCGTCAGACCGGCACGCGCGAACGTCATACCGATCTGGTGCAACAGCCCCGGGCGGTCGTCGGCCCGGATCTCGATGACGGTCGAGTCCTGCGAGGCGCGAGGTACGACCGTCGCCCGGCTCAGCGAGCGCGAACCACTCTCGAGCAGGCCGGCGGAGGCCATCCGGCGCTCCAGCGCCCTCAGGGGAGAGCGATCTCCCGCGCCGAGCTGGGCGAGCCCGCGAGCGATCCCCACGGCATCAGGGGCATCACCGCCGGGTGAGTCCACCTGCCACTGGTTGGCCGCAATGCCCTCCTGGGTGCGCACCCGTGCTGTCCGCACGATCAGGCCGTATGCCGCGAGCAGACCTGCGGTGTCGGCGAAGAGGCCAAGGCGGTCTCGGTCGAAGACGTCGATGCGGTAGGCCCCCCCGATGGGATGAACCACGACGTGCGGCTCCCCCGTGGCGACCTCGGCCACGATCTGGGGCGGCAGCAGATCGTCGGCCTCGTCAATCTGGTCGACCGGCCCTGCAGCGTCACCCAGCGCCGCGCGGGCACCTTCGACAAGCTGTTCGAGCAGCTGGGCTCGCCAGTCCGTCCAGGCCGCGGCGCCCACCGCGCATGCGTCGGCCTCGGTCAGGGCCCGAAGCAGCTCCAGCACGTCGCGGCGCCCGGCGACCGCGGCGGTCACCGCCGAGATGGTCGCCCTGTCCCCCGGGTCGCGACGGGTCGCCAGGTCGATCAGGCTCAGGTGCTCGCGAGTGAGCAGCTCGACCACGTCGACCCCTGCCTCGTCCAGGCCCAGCCTGCGCGCGACCTTGGCGGCAAGCGGCGCACCGACGACGGAGTGGTCGTGGGCGCCGGCGACCTTGCCGATGTCGTGCAGCAGTGCCGCGAGCAGGAGCAGGTCTGGGCGCTCCACGTCGCGCATCAGGCCGGTCGCGTGAACGACGGTCTCGATCAGGTGCCGGTCGACGGTGTGTCGGTGAACGGCGTTGCGCTGCGGTCGGCTTCGGACCCCGGACCACTCCGGGAGCCACCTGTCGATGAGCCCCGCAAGGTCCAGTCCCTCCCACACCGGGATCAGCCCCGGCCCGGCAGCCAGCAGATCGACCAACAGGGAGCGCGCCAGGGGGCTCCACGGCTTGGTGATCGGAGGGGAGTGCTCCGCGAGGTTGGCCAGCGTGGCCGGTGACATGGGCAGCCCGCGACGGGCCGCTGCGACCGCAGCCCGAAGGACCAGCAACGGGTCGCCTGAGGGATCGAGATGGGCGCCGAGCACCACCTCACCATCGTGCTCGAACAGCCCGAAACCCAATGGTTTCAACACTGGCCGTCGTGGACCGACGCGCAGGACGCGGGCTCTCTGGGACTGGGCCGCGCGGCGTACGGTCCCGTCGATGGCATAGCTGACGGTGCGCGCGGCGGTGCCGACGTCAACCAGCATGGCGTCGGCGTCGGGATGGCCCAGCAACGCCGCTACCGCGTCCTGGTCCTCGAGCCCGAGCCGGTCGCGACCTCGGCCGGTCACCATGTGCAACGCGTCACGGGCGTCCAGCAACGTGCCGTATGCCGTGTCGACCTGCCCGTGCGGGCGGTCGGCCAGCCACGCTGCCGTCAACGCCCGCAGCACGGTCATGTCGCGCAGACCCCCCCGGGCTTCCTTCAGGTCTGGCTCAAGGGTCTGTGCCAGGTCCCCGTGCCGGTGATGGCGTGCCTCGAGCGACTCGACCAGCTGCGGCAGCCGGCGTCGGGCGTTCGCCCGCCAGTCGTGTCCCACAGTCGAGCGTGCAGCCGCGACCACCTGCTCGTCACCTGCCACCAGCTCGAGGTCCAGCAGGCCGACCGCGGCCGACAGGTCCCCTGCCGCGACGGTCCGGCACTGGCTGACCGTCCGGACGCTGTGGTCGAGCTTGGCGCCCCCGTCCCAGATCGGGTACCAGATGCGATCCGCCAGGGCCGTGACCTCCTTGGCCGACATGGAGCGGCCGTCGTGCAGCAGCACGAGGTCGAAGACGCTGAGCGGGCCTGCGTCACCGCGGGCCAGGCTGCCGACGCTGGCCAGGGCAACGCCGTCAAGACGAGCCCCGAAGGTTGCCGTCTTCCAGAGATCGGCGATCCAGGTACGGCCAAGCTCAGCCATGGCGGAGCGCCTCACCTGGCCGGCACCCGGGGCGGTGAAACCCCGGGTGTCGGCCAGGTCGAGGCGTCGCTGGTTGAGGTCCACCTTCTGGCCCACCTCGTGAGCTGCGCCGCTGTCACCCATGAGGTGCGTCTCCTACAACGCGTCCGGGCCGTGTTCGCCGGTTCGCACCCGGGCCACGTCCTCGACCGGAACCGTCCAGATCTTGCCGTCGCCGATCCGGCCGGTCTGGGCTGCCTTGAGGATGACCGTCACCACGGCGGCGGCATCGAGGTCGTCAACGACGACCTCGAGGCGCACCTTCGGGACGAAGTCGACCGTGTACTCGGCGCCACGGTAGACCTCGCTGTGCCCGCGCTGGCGACCGTATCCGCTCGCCTCGCTGACCGTCATTCCGGTGATGCCGAAGGCTTCAAGAGCCTCCTTGACCTCATCGAGCTTGAAGGGCTTGATGATCGCGGTGACCAGTCTCATGCCGATGCTCCCTGCGTGTTGGTCCGGACCTCAGAAGGCGCCGACGTCGTCGCGTGCGACCCGAACAGCGCCGCCCCGGCGTGACGTTGACCGCCACCGCCGAGCGAGCCGAGATCGTATGACGTCTCAGCGTGCTCCTCCAGATCGATGCCCGACACCTCGGCGTCGCGCTCGATCCGGAAGCCCATGGTCTTGTGCAGTGCCAGGCCGATCAGACCGGTGACCACGAAGGAGTAGACGAGCACCGCGCCGGCGCCGACCGCCTGCCGCCACAGCTGGTCCAGCCCGCCGCCGTAGAAGAGCCCGTCGACGCCCGCCGGGGCGGACGAGGAGGCAAGGAACCCGATGGCGAGGGTGCCCACCAGTCCGCCGACGAGGTGGACGCCAACCACGTCGAGACTGTCGTCGTACCCGAAGCGGAACTTGAGACCAACGGCCAGAGCGCACAGGACGCCGGCGAGCACCCCGAGCGCCACCGCCCCCAGGGGGGTGACCGCTGCACACGCGGGCGTGATGGCGACGAGACCGGCCACGATGCCGGACGCAGCGCCCAGCGAGGTGGCGTGACCGTCACGGATCCGCTCGGTGGCCAGCCATGCGAGGGCCGCAGCACCGGTGGCAGCCATGGTGTTGACCCAGGTCACCGCGGCGGTGTTGTTGGCGCCCAGCGCCGAGCCGGCGTTGAACCCGAACCAGCCGAACCACAACAGCGCCGCGCCAACCATGACCAGTGTCAGGTTGTGCGGACGCATGTCGTCCTTGCCGAAGCCGATCCGCTTGCCAAGGATCAGAGCCAGCACCAGTGCCGCGGCGCCAGCGTTGATGTGAACCGCGGTGCCTCCGGCGAAGTCGATCGTCTTGAGGTTGTTGGCGATCCATCCGCCCTTGTCGGCGGCGAACTCGTTGAAGGCGAACACCCAGTGAGCGACCGGGAAGTAGACGATCGTCGCCCACAGCACGGTGAACACCAGCCAGGTCGCGTACTTCGTGCGGTCGGCGATCGCGCCGCTGATCAGGGCCACCGTGATGATGGCGAACACCGCCTGGAAAGCCACGAAAGCCATGGTCGGGATGGTCCCGACCACCGACTCCGTGCTGAGGAGGTCGCTCAGGCCGAAGTGCTGGAACGGGTTCCCAATCAGCCCGTGCCAAGACTCACCGAACGCCTCGCTGTAGCCCCAGAGCACCCAGGCGACGCTAACCGTCCCCATGGCCCCAAAGCTCATCATCATCATGTTCAGGACGCTCTTGGCCCTGACCATGCCACCGTAGAAGAGGGCGACACCGGGGGTCATGAGCAGCACCAGTGCGGCACTGACGAGAACCCAGGCGGTGTCGCCGCTGTTGATTTCCATGAAGGAACTTTGACGGTCAACGGTTTCGGAACGTGCTGACTTGTGTTACGTCCGTGTTAGCAAAGCCCCGCTCCGGTAAGGATCAGGTAACAGGAGCGGCCGCGCATACTGTCTGTCATGACGTCAGGCTCCCCCCGGCTGGTCGCGGCCGTCCGTCCGATGCACGACCGACTGCGCCGCAGCGTGGCGGTGGCGCTGCGCGACCGGGTTGCCGGCGAGGACAACGCCGCCAAGGCCGCGCTCATCTGGGACAAGCCGGGCGAGCGCTGGTTCGCCGAGACCGACCCGATCTGGCGGGTGCACGCCGATGCGGCGATGTTCGTCGCCGGCATCCGTGCGCTGCTGATTCAGTCGCTGCACCCGCTGGCCATGGCCGGCGTCGCTGGACACTCGGGCTACAAAAGCGATCCGTGGGGTCGGCTGCAGCGCACGAGCACCTTCCTCGCGACCACGACGTTCGGCACCATCGAGGACGCGGAAGCGCTCATCACGAGAGTTCGGGGCATCCACCAGGGTGTCCGCGGCAAGGCACCGGACGGGCGCCCCTACTCCGCAAGTGACCCGCACCTGTTGAAGTGGGTTCACGTTGCCGAGGCGGACAGCTTCCTCCAGGCGCACCAGCGGTATGCCGTCACTCCCCTCACGCCGGCCCAGGCCGACTCCTACGTGGCTCAGTCGTGCGTCGTGGCAACCAGACTCGGCGTCCTCGACCCCCCGTCGACCGTCACCGCGCTCGACGCCGCGATCAGGTCGTACCGGTCCGAGCTCGAGGGCACGGCGGCGGCGCGGGATGCGGCGCGGTTCCTGCTGCTGCACCCACCGCTGCCGTGGAGCGCCCGGGCTGGCTACGGAGCGCTGGCCGGTGCCGCCGTGGCCCTGCTTCCGTCCTGGGCCCGCCCGTACCTCGCCCTGCCCTACCTGCCGGTGACCGAGCGCCTGATCGCTCTCCCGGTCGGCGGCGCCGCAACCAGCGTCATCCGCTGGGCGCTCAAGCACCCTCACGAACCGCAGCGCTGAGCGCGGCCCCCGGACAGCGGCCGGGGTCAGGAGATCAGGGCGTCGACAAAGGCCTCGGGGTCGAAGGGCGCCAGGTCGTCGGGACCCTCACCCAGACCAACCAGCTTGACGGGCACGCCCAGCTTGCGCTGAACAGCCACGACGATGCCGCCCTTGGCGGTGCCGTCGAGCTTGGTCAGGACGATGCCGGTGACGTTGACGACATCCCCGAAGACCTCGGCCTGGCGCAGGCCGTTCTGTCCCGTCGTTGCGTCGAGCACAAGCAGAACCTCGTCGATCGGACTCTGTTTCTCCACGACCCGCTTGACCTTGCTGAGCTCGTCCATGAGCCCGACCTTGTTGTGCAGACGGCCGGCGGTGTCGATCAGGACCACGTCGGCCTCCATCTCGACCGCGGCCCTTACCGCGTCGAACGCCACCGACGCAGGGTCTGCACCCTCTCGGTCGGACCGGATCGTCGGCACGCCGACGCGTTCTCCCCACGTCTGCAGCTGGTCGGCCGCGGCGGCACGGAAGGTGTCGGCCGCACCCAGGACGACGTCCTTGTCCTGAGCCACCAGGACGCGAGCCAGCTTGCCGACCGTGGTGGTCTTTCCGGTGCCGTTGACTCCGACGACCATCACCACCGCGGGGCGCCCTTCGACCCGGGACGAGGCGATCGAGCGGTCGAGCGAGGGGTCCACCAGCCTGAGCAGATCCTCACGCAGCCAGCCCCGAACCGTGTCCTCGTCCCGTGTCCCCTCGACGGTGACCCTGGTGCGCAGAGAGTCGACCAGCTCCATCGTCGCCTCGACACCCAGGTCCGAGCTGAGCAGGGTGTCCTCGACGTCCTCCCAGGCCTGTTCGTCCAGCCCCCCGCCGGACAGCAGGGACAGCAAGCCCTTGCCCAGTGCCGAGTTGGATCGTGCCAGCCGCGCCCGCAGGCGTTGCAGGCGGCCGGTGGCCGACTCCGGGCGCTCGATCGTCGGAGCGCCGGCGGGCTGCGGCTCGAGGAGCTCGGGTTCGAGAGTGTCCACGGTCGGGCCGCCGACGTGACCGCCCGAAGAGTCCTCGTCGCCGGACCGGGAACCACCGTCCACCCGCGACGAGGGCGTCCGCGGCGGAGGGACCGATCCCGTGCCGCGCTGGCCACGCCCACGGACCAGCCCGACCAGCAGGGCAGCTCCCGCAAGAGCGATGACTGCCGCAACGGCAAGGAGTACCTGAAGTTGGGTCACAGTTG
>JANOHS010000033.1:0-2195 GCA_031406655.1 Micrococcales bacterium | reverse complement strand
GCCGAGTGCCACGGCCACGGCAGGCTGAAACGGTCCGCTCGCGACGTAGGTCAGGAACTGCTTGACCGTCCGGGCCGCGGCCACCGCGGCGGGAGGTCCGTGCAGCCAGCCGACCTTCCACCCCGTGGCCGAGAACGTCTTGCCCGCCGAGGAGATGGTGATGGTCCGGTCCGCCATGTCGGGCAGGGTCGCCACCGGAATGTGCTGCACGTCGTCGAACACGAGGTGCTCGTACACCTCGTCGGTCACCACCCACGCGTCGTGCTCACGAGCCAGCGAGCAGATCAGGTCCAGCTCGGCCCGGCTGAACACCTTGCCGGTGGGGTTGTGTGGCGTGTTCAGCAGGACCAGGCGGGTGCGCGAGGAGAACGCCGCCCGAAGCGTCGCCTCGTCCACGGCGAAGTCGGGAAACCGCAGCACGGACGTACGGCGCACGGCACCGGCCAGGGCGATCGTGGCGGCATACGAGTCGTAGTACGGCTCGAAGGTCACCACCTCGTCGCCCACCTCGCACAGGCCGAGGATCACGGCGGCGATCGCCTCGGTCGCCCCGGCGGTGACCAGGATCTCCCGGGCGGGGTCGACCGACAGCCCGTAGAACCGTCGCTGGTGCTCGGCGATCGCGGTCAGCAGCTCGGGGACCCCGGCTCCCGGCGGGTACTGGTTGCGGCCCGAGCTGATCGCCTCGATGGCGGCGTCGAGCATGACGCGAGGTCCGTCGGTGTCCGGGAACCCCTGGCCGAGGTTGATCGCGCCGGTGCTCAGAGCCAGCGCGCTCATCTCGGCGAAGATCGTGGTCCCAAAGCCCTGCATGCGGGCAACCAGCGGATTTCCCATGTCCGGCAGGCTAGCCGTAACATGAGCACACCACAGGTCCGTCTTCGGGCAGATCAGTGGAATTCGCGCGTCTGCTCACCGTCGTTCATGACGGGTGCGCACCACCGCAGTCCCGGAACCTTCGGGTGGGGTGCGTTCGCGGGCGCCAGGCACGAGAACGGCAAACCCGCCGGACCCGTGGATAACTGGAACAAGTGAAAGTGGGACCACGGCATGGCCGTCGTCACAATGCGTCAGCTCCTCGAGAGCGGCGTCCACTTCGGGCACCAGACCCGTCGATGGAACCCCAAGATGAAGCGCTTCATCATGACCGAGCGCAATGGCATCTACATCATTGACCTGCAGCAGTCGCTGACCTACATCAACGATGCCTACGAGTTCATCAAGGAGACGGTCGCCCACGGCGGCACCATCCTGTTCGTCGGCACCAAGAAGCAGGCCCAGGAGCCCATCGCCGATCAGGCGACACGCGTCGGTATGCCGTACGTCACCTACCGCTGGCTCGGTGGCATGCTCACCAACTTCAACACGATCAGCAAGCGCCTGTCCCGGCTCAAGGAGCTCGAGGAGATCGACTACGCCGATGTCGCCGGCTCAGGTCGGACCAAGAAAGAGCTCCTCGTGATGAAGCGCGAGAAGATCAAGCTTGAGAAGACGCTCGGCGGCATCCGCGACATGTCCAAGATTCCTTCGGCCGTGTGGATCGTCGACACCAAGAAGGAGCATCTCGCCGTCACCGAGGCTCGCAAGCTCAAGCTCCCGGTGATCGCGATCCTGGACACGAACTGCGACCCCGACGAGGTCGACTACAAGATCCCCGGCAACGACGATGCGATCCGGTCCGTCACATTGCTGACCCGTGTGGTCGCCGACGCCGTGGCCGAGGGCCTGATGGCCCGTGCCGCGGCTCGTGGCGGCGGCGCGGCTGCCGAGGACGGCACCGTGGCTGTTGACGAGCCGATGGCTGAGTGGGAGCGCGAGCTGCTTGCTGGCGCGGAGGCTCCCGTGGCGGAGGCGCCTGCGGCTGAGGTTGTCGAGACTCCGGCTGTCGAGGCCACCGAGGTCACCGAGGCTCCCGTTGCCGAGGCGCTCGTGGCCAGCGTCGCCGAGGTCGTCGAGTCTCCTGTTGTCGAGGTGCTTGAGGCTTCCGCGGCTGAGATCGCCGAAGCTCCGGTCGCCGAAGCTCCGGTCGCCGAGGCTCCTGTGGCTGAGGTCGTCGAGGCTCCAGTGGCTGAGGCTCCCGCAGCCGAGGCCGCCGAAGCCCCTGCCGAAGATGCTCATGCCGAGGATGCTCCTGCCGCCAAGACCGATGAGGCCTGAGCACTCCTGTTGAACCCCTGAACGAGTCAGCGCGCCGG
>JANOHS010000407.1:0-10057 GCA_031406655.1 Micrococcales bacterium | reverse complement strand
GATGGGGCTGTCCGATGCCGAGGCGCAGGAGAAGTTCGGGTTCCTGCTGGACGCGTTCGCCTTCGGTGCGCCCCCGCACGGCGGGATCGCGTTCGGCTGGGACCGTATCTGCGCGTTGCTCTCCGGCACCGACTCGATCCGTGACGTCATCGCCTTCCCGAAGTCCGGTGGCGGCTTCGACCCGTTGACCTCGGCGCCGGCACCGATCACCGCGGAGCAGCGCAGGGAGGCCGGGGTCGATGCCGTACCCGAGGCCAGGGCTCGGGTCGACGCTCAGCCGTGAGGTCGCAGAAATCGACCTTCCGGGGCACCCGAAGCAGCGGTTTGTGCGACTTCGCGGTGGTCCGGGCGGCGAGATAGCCTGCCGACCATGACCAACGGCGCCGACGACGACCTGTTCGCGGCCTCCTCGCGCGATGCCGGGGCCGGCGGCGAGGTCAGCGCGTCCTCGTTGCCTCCGCTGGCCGTCCGGATGCGGCCACGGTCCCTCGATGAGGTTCGCGGGCAGACCGACGTCCTGCGTCCCGGAAGCCCGTTGCGGCGGCTGATCGAGGGACACGCGGGTGCCGCCGGCCCGTTGTCGGCGATCATCTGGGGGCCGCCGGGGACCGGAAAGACGACGCTGGCACATCTGGTGGCGAACGCGGCCGAACGCCGCTTCGTCGAGCTGTCGGCCGTCACTGCCGGCGTCAAGGACGTCAGGGCCGTCATGGATGCCGCCGCTCGCGAGCGTGACATGTACGACCGGCAGACGGTCCTCTTCCTCGACGAGATCCATCGGTTCACCAAGGCCCAGCAGGACGCCTTGTTGTCGGGCGTGGAGAACCGCCTCGTCGTCCTGGTCGCGGCGACGACCGAGAACCCGTCCTTCAGCGTGATTGCGCCGCTGCTCTCCAGGTCGATGCTGATCACCTTGCAACCGCTCTCCGACGACGAGATCGACGACGTCCTGGCCGCCGCCCTGACCGAGGAGCGCGGCCTGGCCGGGGTGTTCAGCCTGGAACAAGAGGCAAGGCAACACGTCATACGGATGTCGGGTGGAGATGCCCGCCGCGCGCTCACCTCCCTCGAAGCGGCCGCCGGCGTTGCCCTGGACGCCCAGCCGGCAGGGAGGGTCCGTGACCAGCAGATCCCGATCGCGCTCTCCCAGGTGGAGCAGGCGGTGGCCCATGCCGCGGTGCGCTATGACCGTGCTGGTGACCAGCACTACGACGTCGCCAGCGCCCTGATCAAGTCAATGCGGGGCAGTGACGTCGACGCCTCGCTGCATTACCTGGCACGGATGCTCGAAGCAGGGGAGGACCCGCGCTTCATCGCCCGCCGGATCGTCATCGCAGCGAGCGAGGACGTCGGGATGGCCGACCCCACCGCGCTGCAGACGGCCGTCGCGGCTATGCATGCGGTGGCGCAGATCGGCATGCCTGAGGCGCGCATCATCCTGGCCCAGGCCGTGGTGCACAACGCGATCGCTCCCAAGTCGAACTCGAGCTACCTCGGGATCAACGCGGCGATCGCGGACATACGGGCGGGTAGGGGTGGTCCGGTGCCGGTGCACCTTCGGGGCAGTGGGTACACCGGGGCCACCCGACTGGGACATGGCGAGGGCTACCGGTACGCGCACGACGACCCGGCGGGGGTCGTCGCCCAGCAGTACCTTCCCGACGACCTGCTCGCGGACACCGACTACTACCGGCCTACGGACCGGGGGTTCGAGCAGACGCTGTCCTCGCGATGGGCCCGGCTCAAGGAGCGTATCAGGGCCGGTTGACCGTGCCGTGGTCGCCGAGGTCACCCCACGTCACGCACCGCGATAGGGTTCTGGCTCCGGCTCTGATCAACATCTTTTCGTGAGGTGAGCGTGTGAGTGTGGCACCCCTGTCCATCGGTGACATCGCCGGTGTGATCGCGGCCCTGGCTTTCGCCTACCTCGTGCTGCGCCTGGGCAGCGTCATCGGCAAGGCCGGCAAGGTTCTGGACGAGACCCGGATCGGCGTGCGTGGCGTCTCCGAACAGACCGTCCCGCTGCTCTCGCAGGTGACCGACACCGTGGCCTCCACCAACGAGCAGATCGTCCGCCTGGACACGATCACCGCCAACGTCTCCTCGATGAGCACGAACGTCAACGCGCTCACCTCGCTCTTCGCAGCGACGCTGGGCTCTCCTGTCGTCAAGGTGGCCGCCTTCACCTACGGTGTGCGCTCGGCGATGAGCGGTTCCGGCAAGCGCTCGGCGCCCGGTCGACGAAGGCGGGGCTGACCGATGCGCCGTCTGTTCTGGGTGGCCCTCGGAGCCACCCTCGGAGTCCTGCTCGTCCACAAGATCACCAAGACCGCGAAGGCCTACTCCCCCGGGGGCATGGCGCAGGGACTGTCGGGCGGCCTGTCCGACCTGGGCGAGGGGCTGCGCGAGATGGCCGGAGCCGTCCGTGAGGGCATGGCCGAACGGGAGCTCGAGCTGCGTAACGCCCTGGGGATCGACACCGGGACGCTGCCCGACGGGCGCGAGATGAGTGCGGAGCAGGCCCGTGCCCTGATCGAGGACCCCACAGCACCGCGAGCTCGCTAGGGGCTCTCGCCCCCGGCATACCCTTGGCAGTGGCTTGCCTTCTGCGAGCCGGCTCAGACCGATAGGACTTTAGCGATGGAAACCGCGGAGATCAGGCGACGTTGGCTCGCGTTCTTCGAGAGCAAGGGCCACACGATCGTGCCCAGCGCCTCACTGCTGTATGACGACCCGAACCTGTTGTTCGTCGGCGCCGGCATGGTGCCCTTCAAGCCCTACTTCCTGGGCCAGGAGACGCCGCCCTGGCCGCGGGCAACCAGCGTCCAGAAGTGTCTGCGCACCGGCGACATCGAAGAGGTCGGCAGGACCAGCCGCCACGGAACCTTCTTCCAGATGAACGGCAACTTCTCCTTCGGCGACTACTTCAAGGCCGACGCGATCACCTACGCGTGGGAGCTCCTCACGGCCAGCCAGGCCGAGGGCGGCTACGGCCTGGACAAGGAGCGGTTGTGGGCCACGGTCTACCTCGACGACGACGAGGCAGCGGACCTCTGGCTCACCCACTCCGAGATCCCGGTCGAGCGCATCGTCCGCCGGGGCATGGCCGACAACTTCTGGTCGATGGGGGTGCCCGGGCCGTGCGGCCCGTGCTCCGAGATCTTCTACGACCGCGGGCCCGAGTACGGCCAGGAGGGCGGGCCGGCCGTGGACGAGGACCGCTACATGGAGATCTGGAACCTCGTCTTCATGCAGAACCTGCGCGGCGAGGGGCGCGGCAAGGACGACTACCCGATCGTGGGTGACCTGCCGGCGAAGAGCGTCGACACCGGCATGGGCCTCGAGCGCCTTGCCTCGGTCCTGCAGGGCGTGGACAACCTCTACGAGATCGACGAGATCTACCCTGTCCTGGACAAGGCGGCGCAGCTGACCGGCAAGCGCTATGGCGCCGGTTCGGCGCACGACGCCGCGCACAGCCACCCCGACGATGTGCGCCTGCGCGTCGTGGCCGACCACATCAGGTCCTCGCTGATGCTGATCGGCGACGGCGTCACGCCGGGCAACGAGGGCCGCGGCTACGTCCTGCGCCGGATGCTGCGCCGCGCAGTGCGCTCGATGCGTCTGCTCGGTTTCGACCAGCCGTGCCTGCCGCACCTGCTGCCGGTGAGCATGGAGCGGATGAAGGCGTCCTACCCCCAGCTCGAGACCGGTTTCTCCAGGATCTCCCAGATCGCGTATGCCGAGGAGGAGGCCTTCCGCCGCACCCTGGCATCGGGGACGACGATCCTGGACACCGCGGTCGAGAAGGCCAGGGCGGCCGGTCAGAGCACGCTGGGGGGCGACCAGGTGTTCGCACTGCATGACACCTATGGTTTCCCGATCGACCTGACGCTCGAGATGGCGGCTGAGCACGGGCTGGATGTCGACGAAGCGGGCTTTCGCCGCCTCATGGAAGAGCAGCGCGACCGGGCCAAGGCCGACACCAGGTCCAAGAAGAGCGCCCACGGCGACACCTCGGCCTACCGCTCCGCCCTGGACGCGCTCGGAGGCGCCGTGGAGTTCACGGGGTACGACGAGACCGTCTCGGAGGCCCGGGTGGCCGGGGTGCTCATCGACGGCGGGTCAGTTCCCTCCGCCAGCGCCGGGGACGAGATCGAGCTGGTTCTGGACCGCACCCCGTTCTATGCCGAAGGCGGCGGCCAGCTCGCCGACGCCGGACGGATCCGGCTCGCGGGCGGAGCCGTCATCGAGGTCCATGACGTGCAGTCGCCCATCAAGGGCCTCGTGGTGCACCGCGCCACCGTTCTCAGCGGCGAGGTCAGCCGCGGCGAACAGGCGCAGGCCCTGGTCGACCTCGACCGCCGGCGGGCGATCTCGCGTGCGCACACCGCCACCCACATGGTGCACAAGGCCATCCGGGAAGCTCTGGGTGACACGGCGACCCAGGCCGGATCTGAGAATGCGCCGGGACGCTTCCGGTTCGACTTCAACGCCTCCTCCGCGCTGCCGCTGTCCGTGCTGTCCGACGTGGAGGCCAAGGTCAACGCGTTGCTGATCGAGGACCTGCCGGTCCGTGCAGAGGTGATGACCCAGGACGAGGCGCGCGCTTCCGGCGCGATGGCCCTGTTCGGTGAGAAGTACGGCGAGGCGGTCCGTGTGGTCTCCGTCGGCGACTGGGCCCGCGAGCTCTGCGGCGGCACCCACGCGCAACGCTCGGGACAGCTCGGTCTGGTCAAGCTCCTGGGTGAGGCGTCGATCGGCTCCGGGGTGCGACGGGTCGAGGCCCTGGTCGGAACCGACGCGTACGACTTCCTGGCGCGTGAGCATGCCGTCGTCGGTGCGCTCACCGACGTGCTCAAGGTCCGCCCTGAGGAGCTGCCCGAGCGGATCGCGAGCATCCTGGGCAAGCTCAAGGAGGCCGAACGCGAGATCAACGCCATGCGCATGCAACAGGTGCTCGGTGCCTCCTCGTCCCTGGCCGCCGGCGGGCGCGACATCTTCGGGGTGAGCTTCGTGGGGCACGACGCGGGCGTTGGCGTCAGCGCGGAGGACCTTCGCGCCCTCGCCCTCGACGTGAGGTCCAGACTCGGCAACGACCGTCCGTGCGTCGTTGCCGTCGCCGGGGTCTCCAAGGACCGCCCGCTGGTCATCATCGCGACCAACTCGCCGGCCCGCCAGTGGGGGCTGCGCGCCGGGGATCTGGTCAAGGTCGCGGCGCAGACTCTCGGTGGCGGCGGCGGTGGCAAGGACGACGTCGCCCAGGGCGGCGGCCTGGACGCCGGCAAGGTCGTTGAAGCGCTGGCCAAGGTCGAGCACGCCGTCGGCGAACGCGTCACGGCGGGGCGCTGAGGGCATGCGCGCCGGGATCCGGTTGGGAGTTGACGTGGGCAGTGTCCGTGTCGGGCTTGCGGCCAGCGATCCCGATGGCATCCTGGCCACTCCGGTCGAGACGATCACACGTGACCGCGATTCCGGCGCCGACCTGGGTGTGATCGCCACGGTGGTGCTTGAACGTCAGGTCCTGGAGGTGGTCGTCGGGCTGCCAAGGTCGCTGACCGGCGACGAGGGCCCGGCTGCACGTGGCGCCCGCACCTATGCCAACGCCCTGGCGGCCCGAGTCTCACCGACCCCGGTACGCTTGATTGACGAGCGCCTCACCACCATCGACGCCCACCGCACGTTGCGCGACAGCGGTGTGGCCGGCCGGGCCCAGCGTGCCGTGGTGGACCAGGCAGCCGCCGTGTTGATCCTGCAGACCGCGCTGGACTCCGAGAGGTCAACGGGGCGGGCGCCAGGAGAGCTCGTGGGCGAGCGCAAGGCGCGCGCGACCCGGACGAGGACAAAGGGTTCCAAGCGATGAAGAAACGCCATCTCGAGACGTCGATCTTTGGTGAGCCGGTCCACGACGACACGTCGGGGACCGACCCTGCTGGTGAGGCCGAGGTGGCGCCGATGCGGCGCCGCGACGAGAGCCGACGGGCCAATCGTCGCCGAGTCAAGGGCAGACGCCGGTTTGTCGTACTCCTGATCGCCCTGGGCCTGGTCGCCGGGGGTGGCTTCGTGGCGGTCAAGGTGCTGCTGCCCGCGTATGCAAGCCTGACCGCCAGCAACGACTACGTCGGGAAGGGCTCCGGGGCTGTGTCCGTCGTGGTGCACAAGGGGGACACCGGCCGGATCATCGGCGCGACGCTGGAGAAGGCCGGTGTGGTGAAGACGGCCAAGGCCTTCGCGACGGTCGCCGGTGAGAACCCCAGATCCGGCTCGATCCAGCCGGGCACCTACGCGTTGCAAACCAGGATGAGCGCGGCGTCGGCACTGGCCATGCTGCTGGACCCGGCCAACCGCACGGTTCCGCGGGTCACGATCCGCGAGGGTGTGTGGACCTCCGAGGTGATCAAGCTGCTCTCCTCAGCCACCGGCCGACCGCTCGAGGACTACGTTGTGGCGTTGAAGGACGCTGCGGCGTTGGGCCTGCCGCCGGAGGCCAAGGGCAACCCCGAGGGATACCTGTTCCCCTCGACCTACGAGTTCGAGAAGGACACGACGGCGGCCGAGCAGCTGCACACGATGGTGGCCAAGGCCCGAAACGAGCTGGACAAGCTGGGGGTGGCCCCCGACCGAATGCAGCGGGTGCTGACCATCGCGAGCATCGTCGAGGCTGAGGCCAGCGCCGTCGCCGACCGTCCCAAGGTTGCCCGGGTCATCGAGAACCGCCTTACCAGACCGATGCTGCTGCAGATGGACTCGACCGTCCACTTCATCTCGGGACGTCGCGGCAAGGCCGGCACGTCCGATGCCGAACGTCTGAGCAAGAGCCCGTACAACACCTACCTGGTCGCGGGTCTTCCACCAGGTCCGATCGACAGTCCCGGTCTGTCGGCCATGCAGGCTGCGGTCGACCCCACGCCCGGGCCGTGGCTGTACTTCGTTGCGGTCAACCCCGAGACCGGTGAGACGAGGTTCGCCGTCGACGCGGCCGGTCACGCGGCCAACGAGAAGCTGTTCCTGAAGTGGTGCTCGGACCACCCGGGCAAGTGCTGACAGCGGCCACTCGGCGCGCTGCGGTCCTGGGGTCGCCGATCAGCCACTCCCTGTCCCCTGCGCTTCACACGGCCGCCTACCGGGCTCTGGGCCTGGGCAGCTGGCTCTATGGCGCGCATCAGGTGCAACGGTCGGAGCTTCGCGAGTTCGTGGCCGGGCTGGGCCCCGAGTGGGCGGGTCTGTCGCTGACCATGCCCCTCAAGGAAGCCGCCTTCGACGTCGCCGACGACGTGTCGGACCTGGCCCGCCGGGTCGAGGCCATCAACACGCTGGTCCGCCGCCCCGACGGTGGCTGGCGGGGTGACAACACCGATGTGTATGGCGTGTCGCAGGCCATGCGTGAAGCCGGATGTGTGCACGTGTCCAGTGCGATGGTGCTCGGCTCAGGTGCGACGGCCCGGTCCGTCGTTGCCGCGCTGGAGCTGTTGGGGTGTCAACGGGTGACCTTCGCGGTGCGCTCGTCCGCGCGGCCCGGGACCCTGGACCAGGCGCGCCGCGCGGGGCTCGAGGTCGACGTCGTGGGGTTGGACCAGGTCACCGGCCGGATCGGCGACCCACCTGTGGTCGTCAGCACTCTGCCTGCGAACGCCCTGCGCGCGGAGGCGCGCCCTGAGAGGATGCTCCCTGAAGGGGCGGGGCTGCACGGTCACGTCCTCCTGGACGTGGTCTACGCCGGCTGGCCGACGCCGTTGGCGCGCAGATTCGAGGAAGCGGGGGCAACAGTGGTGTCAGGGTTCGAGATGCTGGTTCATCAGGCTGCCGAGCAGGTGCACCTGATGACCGGACGGCCTGCGCCCGTCGAGGCGATGCGGGCCGCCGGGCTGGCCGCCCGGGGGTCGCTGTGACCTTCGTGCTCCCGCCCGGTGCCGCCCCGTGGTGGGCGATCATCGTGCTGGGGGTCCTGGGCGCCGGCGTTGGCGTGTGGCTGTCGAGGGTGCTGGCCGACGCAGGCTACCGCCGGCCGGAGGAACGGCAACAGCCGTTGCCCGGTCACCCCTGGTGGTTGGTGGTCGTCGTGGCGCTCGCCTGGGCGAGCCTGACATTCCGCTTCGGTGGCCAGGCGCAGTGGTCACTTCTCCCGGCGTACCTGTATCTGGGCGCCATCGGTGCCGCGCTCACGCTCATCGACATCGACGTGCACCGGTTGCCCGACCTGATCGTCCTGCCGTCATACCCCATTGCGTTCGTGCTGCTGCTGGTTCCCACGGTGGTGACGGGGGAGTGGGGTGCGTTGTTGCGGGGTGTGCTGGCCGGGCTCGCCCTCTTTGTCGGTTATCTCGTGCTGGCGCTGGTCTCGCCCGGGGGTGGGGGCCTGGGCATGGGCGACGTGAAGCTCGCCGGGGTGCTGGGCCTGTTGCTGGGATGGCTCGGCTGGAGCCCTGCGATCGTCTCGGTTCTCGCAGCCTTCGTCATCGGCGGCGTCATTGCCGTGATCCTGCTTCTGACGAGGCGCGCGAGCCGTTCGTCACACGTTGCTTTCGGTCCCTCGATGATTCTGGGGGCGTGGGTGGCAGCGATGTTTCCGGTCCAGGTGATGACCGGCTGACCGGTCCTTGGCTGCTCGTGGCAGGATTTCGGCATGCTGCGTTGGTTGACTGCCGGTGAATCCCATGGCCCGGCTCTGATGGCCACGCTCGAAGGGCTGCCCGCGGGGGTGCGGATCACCACGTCCGAGGTGGCTGCGGCACTTGCCCGTCGCCGGCTCGGTTTTGGGCGCGGTGCCCGGATGAGGTTCGAGCAGGACGCCGTGGAGTTCCTCGGCGGGATCCGTCACGGGGTGAGCATGGGGTCGCCGGTGGCGATCCGCATCGGCAACTCCGAGTGGGCCAGGTGGGCCACGGTGATGAGTCCGGATCCCGTGGCGGCCGACGCCCTGGCGGCCGCGGATGACGTCGGCTCACCGCAGGAGATCGCCCGCAACCTGCCGCTGACGCGGCCCCGTCCCGGTCACGCAGACCTGGTGGGGATGCAGAAGTACGGTTTCGACGACGCCAGGCCGGTCCTGGAACGGTCCTCGGCGCGCGAGACGGCAGCCAGGGTCGCACTGGGTGCGGTGGCGTCGGCGTTCCTGCGACAGGCCTACGGCATTACGCTCGTCTCGCACACGGTCGCCATCGGCACGGCCGGCGTGAGCCCGGAGGCCGAGCCACCGCGGCCGGACCAGGTCGAGGCGCTGGACGCCGACCCGGTGCGGGCGCTGGACCCGGAGGGCTCGGCGGCGATGGTGGCCGAGGTGGAGTCGGCGAGGAAGGACGGCGACACCCTGGGTGGTGTCGTGGAGGTGCTGGCCTATGGGCTGCCGCCGGGTCTGGGGTCCCACGTCCACTGGGACCGTCGCCTGGACTCGCAGCTGGCCGGCGCCCTGATGGGTATCCAGGCGATCAAAGGTGTGGAGATCGGCGACGGCTTTGTCACCGCGACGCGGCGCGGATCGGCCGCACATGACGAGATGGACCGTCACGCGGACGGCGTGATCCGCCGGCGGACCGGCCGGGCCGGGGGCACCGAGGGCGGTATGTCGACGGGTGAGGTGCTGCGCGTCCGGGCAGCCATGAAGCCGATCAGCACGGTCCCCAGGGCGCTGGCGACCGTCGACGTCGCCACGGGGGAGGCCGCGACCGCGATCCATCAGCGCTCGGACGTCTGCGCCGTGCCGGCAGCGGGCGTTGTCGCCGAGGCGATGGTTGCCCTGGTCATCGCCCAGGCCTGCCTCGAGAAGTTCGGCGGCGACAGCGTTGCCGAGACCTCGAGGAACTACCGCGGCTACCTGGACGCGATCCCCGACACGCTGCGCTCGTGGTGAGTGGCGCCACACCCGGGGTGGACGAGGATGTCCCCATGCCCCCCTGCGTGGTTCTCATCGGCCCTCCTGGCTCGGGCAAGACAACGGTGGGGCACGCGCTCGCGGCTCTGCTGGGCGTCGAGCTGCGTGACACCGACCAGGCCATCGAGGACCAGCAGGGCCAGTCGGTCTCGGACATCTTCATGGACGAGGGGGAGCCTCGGTTTCGCGAGC